>CAMQBP010000070.1 GCA_946999025.1 uncultured Prevotella sp.
AATATGCCATTTACGCGTATGGCTACAAGGTAGAGGAACAAGAAGACTTCATCCAGGGTGGAATGAAATACGTGCCTAAACGGGAGCGCATCCTCAAGACACCGTTCTACATGGCAAAAGACGCACCAACAGCAATCGCTGTTCCTCACGTCAGCCACGAGCCGATGCTCATATACAACCTGCAAGGTGTACTGGTTGGCAAAGGCGAACAACAGTTCAAGTCGCTGCCAAAGGGCATCTACATCATCGGTGGCAAGAAAGTTGTTAAGTAATAGCCACATCCACATCAGCCCATTCATCTTTTCGACAAGGCACTGAAACATTCTCTCGCCTTTTCGTAGTTGAATGGGCTGTTGCATGCATGTCCTACTTTACGTTTGTTGTTCAACACATTAGCTGTAAACGAAAGCGCCATGTATGGCAAGGTCTGTATACGAAACAGGATTACCTGTCGTCTCGTTTGGTCGAAAGGTAACCCTGTCCTTGTATGCCGCCTCATGGTGAATAGACGGCATCGTGAGTGGAGCTGTCTTTATTTAAAGATGTCTATATCGCTTTCGTGATTGTCACCCCACATATCGTCAGACATGTCAAATTGCTTGGCGTTGCCGTTGCCAGTGGCTGGGGTGTTGGGGGCTGTGGCTATACTCCTGTCCTCCATCACCCCATAATTTGTTTCCATGATGATGTAGGCATGTGGTTCGATGTAAGCGCGCTTGCCACCCATGTTTGTATTATTATTTATGTTCTCTGTTTTCATCTTGCGCTTATTTTGCTATTTTCTTTTTAGCTGTCCGCTAAAACTCTACAGTGTGCAAATATCCCACCCAAAGTTCTCTGAAATGGGACTTCGAGCTTGTTTTTCAAAAAGTAAGCCCCCCTCTAATCAAACAGACTTGGTTCAGGAGGCGTTTACTTAGCCTCTTGAACCATTTTTGCCCAATCTTTTTCAGGCTATTCAAGGAAAGTATAACAGTTCACATAATACATAAGCATGATTCTTACCATTGTAGCCAATCCTGAGAAGCTTCATGAACGTTTGATACTCTTCTGTAAGACTATCAGAAGGAGATTGGCTATCAGAGTAACCCAGATTTATCTTGATGGCACTGGCACTCTCTCCATAGAAGTATCTTAGCGGGAAAGTTTTGTTTCAACTGCTTGAACAGCAACTCAATTTCCTATCTTTTTTAACTCCACAATCTGTACCCTGTATTCCATGAACCTGTCCGGTGTCATGTGCATCACATCCGAAAGTACTTCATAGACAAGGTTTTTCTTCATCTTAGTCACATACATGACGCCGCGTCTGGCCAGTTCGTCGAACTTGGCATAGTCTATGTAGGCTCTGTCAAGGGCGATGAGGCTTCCTGTGGTATAGTTCGTGGGCATAAGCATGAAACTGTCATTGGTTGCGGAAGACGTGAACTTGATGTCCGAAGGCACACCCTCGTTGGCATGAATATTGGTGTGCACTTTTATACCCCCATTCTTTTTCCCAGACTTGGGATGCCTCCCAACACCTTTGAATATGAGGTTGGAGAATAATGATATCGTGGTGGAATCAATGATTTGCAGGCGTTTGAGCCATAACGATGTCTGACGCTTTCGGCTGTCCGAGGATAATTCGTCCTTATACCGGGCATACAGGCTGCGGTATGTGTCCTCAAACATCTCCTCAGACCTGCGGGCGTTGGTGTCTGACAGTGTACTGCGCCTTGGCATCGTGCTTATACCAAGGTGTGCGAGCTTGTGTGCCTCAGGAAACATGGAATCGGCTATCTCATGTAAGAGTCGAACCTTTTGATGACAGCGTAAAGCATGATTACAAGATGTTGGTAGACATCAAAACTCTTCACGCACCGCTCTCCATTACGCTCGCGGCTGAATTTGAGTATTTCTTCCTTGTTGAGCAAGTTTATCAGCTGACCATACATCAGCTGTCCGTTAAATGTGTACCTTTGTTCATGGTTACTTGAATTTATGTTAAAAAAAAACAAAGGTAACTAAAAGGGCTGAATTCATGCGAGGAATCCAGCCCTAATTTTATGCTCAAAAAAGTTTTAGCGGACAGCAATAATTTGTTATAGCTCTATGCAGTATGTAGTCGACCCTCACAAAGGCGTCATAGCATTTTTCATATAGACCTGCTGGATGAGTTGGTGTTGAGAATTTAACTCCTGTATTCCGCTGCACCATATGATAAAGTACAAAAGAAGTCTCATGGCTCTTTTGAAGTTAAATGTGGCAGCTGCAAGTATGACATTGATGGAGTCTCCGAAGAGACCCTTGTAGAAACTCCTCCCTAACCGATGGTCTGTCTTGCAGTGGCTTATAACAGGCTCTGTTCCTGCCCGCAATGGTGGGCATCCGCTTATCGACCTTCCTGACTTCTGTCTTGCTGGTCTTCCTGCCCCTGAAACGTTGAACTGGCTTTAGTTCTTAGCTCCCTGACATAAATCTGACGGACTTTAAGGCTTTCCTTGTCCGCCACGCCATGACAAAAGTCTATCACCTTGTTCAGGAGTTTCGAGTCCGTGGAGAAGGATTCATGAGCATACTGGCATCCACAACGTTGCATCATGGCTTCTATATTGGTACGAGTGACCAGGCATTTCAGTGGCCACTCATGTTCAGCGTAAACATTTTTCAGCATTGTTAGTATGTCGAGCGGCATCATCTTCATTCTTGTTCTTGGATGTTCCATTCTTCAGCAGTCACTCTATCTTCTTCTTGCACAGTTCAATTTGGTCATTCATGGGTTCAAGAATGACCTTTCCCTTGATATCCCGAAGTCCTCAGAGTCCATTCTCCAGAAGCTTTTCCAGCTCTTGAGAGCGAACGCATACATGTTCAGCGTTCGCTCTTTCAATAGCAATTCTTATTTTTCTTTTTAAGTTTATACGTTGAATCCAATGCGAGCACGACCACCCTTTTTGTTGAGCATCTCCGCCTTACAGTAAGTTTCGAGTTCTTGAAGAGTAGCGAATTTGCCATTAAGGACATAATCAATGGCACGTTTACGGGCAATATTTTCTATCTGACCTCCAGAAAAGTCATAGCCCTCTGCCAAAATATGGGCTTCTTCTTCGCTGATGTTGTTGAGCATGGCAATCCATATTTTTGCCTTGACATCAGTCTCTGGCTTCTTGAACTCTATCTTAAAGAGGAAACGTCGCTCAAAGGCATCATCAAGATTGCAGGTGAGGTTAGTCGTAGCAATGAGAATGCCTTCAAGATTTTCAACTTCCTGCAGAATGATGTTCTGCATGGAGTTCTCCATTTTCTCTACTGACGAATTGTTACCACCAACAGTCGTACGCTTGCTAAATATGGCATCTGCTTCGTTGAAGAAGAGAATCGGCATGACATTGCTGTTTTTGCAGAGATGTTTGTAGCGTGTGAAGATTGCCTTCACGTTCTTCTCTGTTTCCCCGACGAACTTGTCACGCAGTCCTGCAATGTCTATCTGCATGATGTCGCGACCGGTCTGGCGTGCAATCTGCAGCACAGTCTCTGTCTTACCTGTACCAGGGGCCCCATAGAAGAGACACGCAAAGCCCTTGCGCATGCCTTGCTCCTCCAGTCGGTGCTGGATGTTTGGGAGATTATCCTGAGAGAGGAGACTCGTTAGACGTGCTATCTGATTTTCTTCATAAGAATTGTAGAAAAGTGACTTCTCTTTAATTTCGGCATAGCTCTTCAAAGACTTGTCTCTACGATGTGGTGTCTTGCACTTTGACTTACTTGGCTCATAGGCTGACAGTAATTCCGACTTTGCCTTTTGCGTCAGCACATAGCGCTCTGTATTGGCAATGCCGTCTTCACACTTCTGCTCAATAAGACCTGCAGACATTAGTATATGAGTTCCGTTCTGCAAGTCGCGACGGAGGTCGTTGCATTCCCAATCCTCAGGATAGAAATTATCTATACTATGAAGGGTAAGTCCCTCATCATCCGATTCCGCCCACTGGGCATAGTCGTAGGCTATCATCAACAGCAAAGACTTATCATGTATATCCTCAAAACGCATGACCTCATGACATAACGGAAGATGAGGGTTTGCTTCCACTAACTGTTGCATCCAAAACTCATCATCCTCAAAACTTGCATCGCGGTTGTTGATGTTCTTGTCAATATGACTTTCCAACTTGTCCATGAATTGTTGCTCGTTGAGACAGTCAAGTTTCTCCGGAACAAAAGTCTTGTTGTGACGTAGAGCGGTAACGACACCATGCTTCAGAGCGAAGCCCTCATAGAAACCACTCTTCTCATACGTTCCTCGGCGAATGACCCAGCGCTTTGCAAGCAGTTCCTCCATTTCTTCAGAATAGCACATGGTGGAAAGACGGCTACTGTGGAAGAAGTTGCCAAACTTACGCCATGACAGAGGTTCGCCAGCTTCAGCCATGATAGCGACCAAGACAATCTGAATGTCTGTCAACTCCAGTCGCTCGCGAAGATAAGCCAGAGGATTTTTTACAGAACTCCAGAGTTCGTCAGAGAGTTCACTGCCACGTGCCATGTCGAGGATACGGTCTAATGCGGTGATAATAGTCCATTCTTTGGGTTCTACATAAGTTTTCTCTTCTTTCTCAAAATCGATGTCATCAAAAATGTCAGAGCTCTGTTGGTTTACTTGAAGTCTTCGCATAGTCGTATAACGGTATTTGTTTATGAAAGTTAGCCAATATAACTGAAATCGTCCACAAAGGTAAAGGAAATTACCGATGCGGACGATTGCTATATACGTATAACGGTTTAAATACCATTGTATTCAGCTCTGTATACTATTTGCGATATTTATTTTTCGGTCTTTCATTAACTGACGTGACAGGTGATTCCGGTACAAGTTTGAGCAGTTCCTTGGAAAGTTTTATCGACTCTGACGAAGGGAGATCGACTTCATAGAATTTTCCTTTGCTATCTTCTCTCGCCTGAAGGGTACAGAAATAGATGGCTTTTCTATGTTCCTTTAGTGTTTTGGATATTTTACTGTTGCATGCTGACTTGCCTTGATAAATAGGATGACCCGGACTCTTGTCTTGGAGGTTGAAAAGAGATGCATACCATTCAGGGAAGTCCTTTTCAGCTGATGGCACAAATACTTTATATATTTGTTTTATCCATTCAAGAGTAGCATTCTGATATTTCTTTTCTGATGTATTAGGATTGAATTTTGACAGTTCACCCTTCCGAATCTTTAAGTCATCAAGGTAAAAGCGGGCACCAGTGTACTGCTTGAGCAATGTGCAAGCGTATATCATTGCTGGTTCGGTGCCACCGATATACATTTCGACATTTTCTCCATCAATGTTATAAACAAATCCATAATTTTCTCTCTTAGTTCCATCTTTTCTATTCAGCACAGTTATCTTTTTAATCTCAACACTAATGTTCGGTACTTGTGATGATGGATGGCGGGTATAGGTATCTTCTTCCAATGCTTCTGACTTGGTGTTGTCGACAGCGCCAGTAAGGACTTTTTTTGAATATCCTGAAGACGGCGCATCAAACCACCCCTCAATCATGGTGATGAGGCGTTTTTTGGCATCTTCTTTCTTTCGTCCTTCTTTACTTCCCATAGCATAACGTATGTCATCCTCTATGCCACGCGGAATCTTTCTGGCGTTGACTTTTGAAACAGAACCACGTGGGACAGTTTTGTATGGATAGTCAAAATCTGACATAACGTCGATATCATTGAAAGTTAATGGCACACTAAAAATCCTTCCAGAAGCGATGGTACGCACCTTCTTAACACCAAAGTCATTAACGATTTCTGTAAATGACTTTAAGAGTATCTCAATGGCGTCCTTACGCTCCTTTGAAGGATAGTTGTTAAGGCGTTTTTTCTCTGATTTCAGATACTTGACATTAAGTTTGCATACATCATAAAGGAAACTTTCTACCTGACTTTCGAAATACCCTTCTTTGAACTCGACGGTCTCTAACGCATACGCGAATCTTTCATCATCATTATCAAAGAGTTTGACGATGACGTTGTTTTTCTCCATGTCTTTGATAAGTCCTTTTGTTAACACATTATTGTTATAACGCGCGCGCACAACAATGGTGAACTTGAAGAGATTATGGTTCATCGTCTTCGACCTGTTCAGACGCTCAATGTCTCGTGCATGATGCTTTTTCTCTTCTGGTGTCATTATAAAATAGACAACCAAAGGATTGATATTGAGCTGTTTTTTGTTGTCTTTAAATATCTTCATATCACTTACTTTTTTGAAATCCTAACGATACAATATATTTAAACGTGATGATTCTGCAAGTTCGTTGAGTTCTGTTGGTAGCACGACGTTGAAACGTCTGCTGGGTGGAGAATATCTTGACTGTCTTCATATGTCTATAACTATTTCTCTTTTATTTGAACCTGTTCTGGGTTCACAACTCCCTCTTGAACAAGATTTACAAGATCTTTTTGAGTTAGTAATCCTACTAAGTACAAGTGAATTGAAGTCAAACTCCAGTCTATATAAGGAATGCCTGTTTCATCAATTTTCAACGGAGCACCGAGTGCGCCGTCATCAATATAGATGTTACCATAAACCTTTGGGGAGGATGTCCATTCCTTTTGGTCGGGATTCTCGTTCACTCCAAAGAGAGGGATGTCGTTGGAAGCAAACCAATCGAGTGCGGGCTGAAGAGTGTCCACACCTTCTGAATTTCTGCTTCTCATAGTATTAAGGAGAAGATCGTGCCCGTTCTGCACAAGCTTGCGCAGAACAGGTATGGCACCTATATCTTCTCCGACGGCTGGGTAGCGGTGCTTCACTACCGTGCCGTCAAAGTCGAGTACAATATAATATCCGTTTCTTGTCATTAGCAGGATTTGAGTTTAACGTTTTCGTAACCAGGGAACATGTTCAAGAATACCTGAGCATTTGTTGGACGTGCAGGAGCTGCTGCTTGCAACCCTGCAACAATGGCTTCAGCGAACTTATTGGACACCTTTGCTTCTTTCATGGATTGCCTTAAGTCTCTATCTTCATCACTGTTGTACTGAATCGGATGAGGATAATCGTTAGTCATTATATGATAGAGAGTTGCTGATAGACTAAAAATGTCTGGCTCAGAGCCGAACTTAATCATTGCAGAACCATCGACATGCATTTCTGGTGCCGCGAAGTCACTTGTTCCATGTACGCCTGAACGGTTAATGATTGAACCTTCATCATCATACTGTTTTGCCACCCCAAAGTCAGTCAAAGCAGCATCGCCATTTTCATCTACCAAGATGTTTTCTGGTTTAATATCGAGATGAAGCACTTTATTTGCATGTGCAATATGAAGTGCTTTGCATAAAGGCTCTACAATGTGCTTAAGGACGAGTTCCTCAGAAAAATTAGTACCAGCATTCTGAAGGTCTTCCAGAGATCCTGCATGATAGAATGGCATCACATAGTACATGGTGTTTGTCTTCTCACATTTGAAAAGTTCTTCAGCGGGTACGATATGGCTATCTGGAATATTGCCAAGACGACGCATGATTTCTGCTTCTTCGCAAAACTTTTGTCTCTCTGTGTCTATGTCAAAATTCGTATGTTTGTTTTCAATAGCTCGAAATTCATCGCCTTCTCTATGGAAATTGTTATAAGGATAGAACTCTTTCAAGACAATTTCCTTTTCTTCTCCATTTAGAAGATTATGAGATAATGCACTGTATGCATAACCAAAACTACCATGCCCCAAGAACTTATGGATAGTGTAAACTGCATGCTCGCTGCTTAGTTCATATCCCATAGGCAATACATTACCTTCAAGATTGTCGGAATCAAGTTTATCGTATTCCTGATAGAGCGAAAGATTGAGAATCAGGTCTTCTGTAATCGCCTCCGGTATCATCTCGTCTATTCCATACGGATGCAACTGACGTATTACATATGGTTCGTTAAGCTGATTCATCAACCATACTATATCGAGGTGGGTGTCAGTATTGATGCTGAACGCATAACCATCTTGGAAATATGCTGTTCCTTGTTCTTCGCTAAACAATCTTGGTTCAAGTCTTCCCCGAGAATTTGTAATAAGGCAGTCACAAGTAAGATGATATGCAGGAGCGAAAAGGAATGAGATGTTTTTCTTGTTGATATCATTCATCCAGAGGCTATTGTATATATTGTACGCTTTTTTTCGGTCAATGTACGCCATGACCTTATCTTCCTCTGGAACCCTGGTCAAAGAGTATGTCTGCCTGCGAATCTTGCTGACGAAATCACATAACTTGACAATTACACTTCCATCGCGTTCAGGCAGCTCTGGCTTGATGAAATTCTTGAGGAAATCTTTTTTCTTGATGTCTGACACTTTGAAGAAGTCCGCATAACTTTCATCTGACAGGACTGAGTTGATAGGACGACAACGAAGCATTGGATGATTGAGATTGTAGAAACGTACTTGTTTCTCCATCTCTGATGACTTGTTTGCATTGACAAGAACCGCTACCTCTCCAAAAGGAAGAAGCACAATTGTCTCAATCCAGTCTCGTTTCAATGCCTCCTTCATTTCATCACTTTGATGCTCAAAGATGTCCTTCGGAGAAACAATACCAGCGAACTTTCCACTGTCTGCCAATGTGTCAAAACAATTTGATAGACAGAAGTCAAATGCAGACTTGCCATTTATATATCCGCGATAGGTTGACAATACATAGTCAATCTTAGAACCGTTCAGCCATTCGAGAGAATTTCGCTGTTGCACATGGGCATTGTTGCCACCTGTTCCATAATTAAGCAGACGGGCAGTAGCAAAGAGTTTATCATTCTCATCGCCGTCGGCATAAAGCATGTCACCTGCTTGAATCATTGCAGCGGCAATTGCACATCCTGCAAATGGATTATAGACGACACCTTCTCCATCATAATCCAGAAGTGTACATAATGTCTGCGCTACTTTAAGTCGAGGACGCTCAGGCTGCAGACCTGATTTAACCAGAATATGATTAGCTATGTTTAGGAAACTGTCTTGAAGGAATTTAATTGGAGAATCCAGCAAGGAAGTAGCTAAACAATACGTGGCATATTCACGGTGAGCATGCTCACTCGCTTCATTGCTGGAATGCTGATAAAGAATACCAATGCGATAGTGGTATTCCTGTTCTACCGTATAGTTATCGTAATCATAGAA
>CAMQBP010000071.1 GCA_946999025.1 uncultured Prevotella sp.
ACTGCATCAGCGAGTCTTTCTCCTGTTGGATGGCCTCATCTGTCTTATAGATGGGGAAATCGAAGGTGGCAATGAATGAATGATACATCCAAGGCTTGTCCACATCGTAATGAAACTGCTGCGACGTGTCGCGTGGAAGGCTCCATACAATGAGCACAACGGTGACTACCACGAGCATAATCCTCGTTAAGATGCTTTGCCAGTTTTGCGAATCTGTTATGTTAAGTTTACTCATTTTGTCACAAAAAATAGATATCTTGTTCTGAGACGTGTTGATAGATGGGAGGTAATCCCTGTAAGGCTTGTGTGTGCGTCATGAACCTTTTGCCTGTTCATGATACAGGGTCTTTCGGCCTACTATCATGCGAAAATACAAAAAAAATACGGCATACTGCAAAAAAATGACTACTTTTGCACAAAATTTAATATCTTATCTTCATTTATTTAAAATGGCAGAAAGAAAAGTAAGGGTGCGTTTTGCACCCAGTCCTACCGGTGCTTTACATATTGGTGGAGTACGAACAGCGTTGTATAATTATCTTTTCGCACGTCAACATGGTGGCGATCTCGTGTTTAGAATCGAGGACACCGACTCGCATCGTTTCGTTCCTGGAGCCGAAGAATATATCCTCGAGTCATTCAAATGGTTGGGCATCCAGTTTGATGAAGGAGTTTCTTTCGGCGGAGAGCATGGCCCTTATCGTCAAAGCGAGCGTCGCGAGATTTACAAGACGTACGTTCAGCAGTTGCTGGATGCAGGTAAGGCTTATTATGCTTTTGACACTCCGGAGGAGTTGGAGGCCAAAAGAAACGAATTAAAAAACTTCCAATACGATGCTCATACGCGCATGCAGATGCGCAATTCATTAACCATGACGCCCGATGAGTGCCAACAACGCATCGCGGATGGTGAGCAGTATGTGGTACGCTTCTTGGTAGAACCCGGTCGTGAGATACATGTACAGGACTTGATTCGTGGCGAAGTGATTGTCAAGAGCGACATCCTCGATGACAAAGTGTTGTACAAGAGTGCTGACGAACTCCCTACTTACCATCTGGCCAATATTGTTGACGACCATCTGATGGAGATTACACACGTCATTAGAGGTGAGGAATGGTTGCCCAGTGCACCCCTGCATGTGTTGCTCTACGAGGCGTTTGGCTGGACCGATACCATGCCTTTGTTTGCCCATTTGCCCCTGTTGCTGAAGCCGGAAGGCAAAGGTAAGCTGTCAAAACGTGACGGTGATCGGCTGGGGTTCCCTGTCTTTCCGCTGGAATGGCACGACCCCAAGTCGGGTGAAGTGTCGTCTGGATTCCGCGAGAGCGGTTATTTCCCCGAAGCTGTGGTTAACTTCCTGGCTCTTTTGGGGTGGAATCCGGGCACCGATCAGGAGATATTCTCACTCAACGAGTTGGTTGATGCCTTTGACATCACACGCTGTTCCAAGGCCGGAGCCAAGTATGATTACCAGAAAGGCATTTGGTTCAACCACGAATACATGTTGCAAAAGAGTGATGATGAGATAGCCGACCTCTTCGCACCCATCGTTGCCAACAACGGCGTAGATGAGTCGATGGATCGTATCCGACAGGTGGTTCACATGATGAAAGACCGTGTCGACTTTGTTAAAGAGCTTTGGCCGTTGTGTTCTTTCTTCTTCGTAGCGCCGCTGGAGTACGACATGAAGACGGTTCGCAAGCGTTGGAAGCCCTATTCGGCAGAGCAGATGACCGAGTTGGCCGACTTACTGGAAGGCCTTGACGATTTCTCCATTGAGAATCAAGAGCAGCATGTCATGAACTGGGTCAAAGAGAAAGATTACAAACTGGGTGATGTCATGAATGCGTTCCGTCTGACCTTGGTCGGAATAGGCAAAGGCCCGGGCATGTTCGATATCTCGGCTTTCCTGGGTAAGAACGAAACATTAAGGCGTTTGCGCAAGGCCATTGAGGAGATTCCCACCGTGGCCTCTCATCTTGCCTGATGCAAAAACGCTGAATAGGAAAACTTCTCTGCATCGTGTATCAAGTAGCCATATACCTCTATCTGTGCGGTGTTGCCGTGGCCAGTATCTTCAGTAAGAAAGTTAAGAAGATGTGGAAGGGCGAACGCCAGACCCTTGATATCCTCAAGAGCAAGGTCAATCCCAACCATCAATACATCTGGTTTCATGCCGCTTCGTTAGGTGAATTCGAACAAGGACGGCCGTTGATAGAGCGAATCCGCGCCGATTATCCTGAATATAAAATACTACTGACATTCTTTTCGCCTTCGGGTTACGAGGTGAGGAAGAACTATGAGCATGCCGACATCGTGTGTTATCTGCCCATAGACACCATCCGCAACGCCCGCAGGTTTTTGAGAACGGTGCGTCCGTGCATGGCTTTCTTCATCAAATACGAGTTTTGGTACAATTACCTGCACATCCTCAAGCACCGCAATGTACCCGTTTACAGTGTCAGTAGCATCTTCCGAGAGCATCAAATTTTCTTCCGTTGGTATGGCAAAAGTTATGCAGGCGTCTTGAGATGTTTTACGCATTTCTTTGTCCAAAACGAAAAGAGCAAACACTTGCTTCACACGATAGGGATAGATACGGTCGATGTCGTAGGCGATACTCGCTTCGATAGAGTGTTGCAAATCAAAGAGAAAGCTCAGCAACTCCCGATAGTTGAGGCTTTCAAAGCAGATAAAAAAGTGTTTGTTGCAGGCTCAAGTTGGGCGCCAGACGAAGATATTTTTATTCCTTTCATGAATGAATGTAAGGATTGGAAAATGATCATCGCCCCCCATGTCATCAGCGAAGAGCATTTGAAGCGTATCGAAGAAAAATGCAAAGGAAAGACGGTTCGTTACACAGCAACAACACCCGAAGAAGCTGCACAAGCTCAATGCTTGTTAATCGACTGCTTCGGACTGCTATCGAGTGTTTATCATTATGGTGAGGTGGCGTACGTTGGTGGAGGCTTTGGGGTAGGAATACACAATGTGTTAGAAGCCGTTGTATGGAAAATGCCCGTACTTTTTGGTCCTAATCATCAGCGTTTTCAAGAAGCGCAAGAACTGATTAAGGCGAAGGGAGGGTTCGAAATCACGGATAGTTCTTCGTTTGCACGTATGATGCAACAGTTCATGACTCAGCAAGAGTACTTGCGATTGAGTGGCGAAGCGGCTGGTAGTTATGTGGAATCAAAGGCGGGTGCTACCCATAAGATTTTGAAGCAAATAGATTTGTAAATCAATCTACCTTTGCAAAAAGGATACCGTTTGACTTTCAATAAAACGATATAGTGTAAAAGGTTAACTTATTTTCTTGAGTTAACCTTTTGTGTTCTTGTACATTATGCTTATTTTTGTCAAACAATCAACAATCAATTTTCAACGACATACAATATGATACGGCATTCAAGGTATTTTTATTGCTTTTTGGTAGCGATGACTTTTTGGGTACAATTTGCTTTTGCACAAACCTATACTCGTGGCGTTGGCATTTATCCAGGGTGTGTGCAAGAGGCTTATGTGCCTACGTTAGTGCAGGATAACACCTACCGCAACATCGCTTTACATCGTAGGGCTTTCCACTCTTCATCGTACGATTACAACCTAACGGCACAATTGCTCACCGATGGCATCATCACTCGTCAAGGGCCTGCCTATCTGGAGGCGAGCACCAATAGTGGCGTTTTGCCCCTTCGTGAACGCGAATGGGCCATTGATGGCGGAGAGTACACCCGCAACATCTTGATGGGTAGCCGGGCAAAGTTGGAGTACCATTGGCAGGGAATGGGCATCAAGGCCGACCAAGTGAAGCTGTTTGCCAGCGTAGCCTATCAGCCCCAAGAGGCCAAGAATGGGTTTTCCATCAAGGTGATGGGTAAGAATCGCAAAGGACAGTGGGTGGTGTTGGACGAGAAACGTGGAAAAGCATTGCCCGGAGAGGCTTCGAAATACAAGGCACACAGTGACCCTAACAAGAATACCGGTGGTGACTTGTTGCCTATGCGAAAGGTGAATATCAGCTTCAACCTCAATACCAAGCGTAAAACTTTCAGCGACTTTCGCTTGGCGTTGGACATGGATGGCGCTGCTTACTGGACCGTTACCGAACTGAAGTTTTATCAAGACGGACGGCCAATGACCGACCTGTTGCCTTCGTCAGCCTTCAACAGCTGTTGGATGAGTGCGGGAGGTGGCAACCAATGGGTGTATGTTGATTTGGGTGTGAAGGCCTCTTTTGACAAAATTCGTTTGCATTGGGTGCAAAAAGCTAGGCAAGGACAGCTTGAAGTGTCTGATGATGCCCAACGATGGCGACCGTTATGTAAGTTGTCTTCCAAGAATGGGACTCTTGATGAGTACGACTGCAAGGGCACAGCCCGATATGTGCGTGTGAACATGCAGGGTGCGCGGGCGGGACAACGCTATGCGCTCAGTGAGGTAGAAGTGATGGGTCGCGGGGGATTGGTGGCGCATCCTAAGGCAGAGAGCCGTCTGGATGGCAACCAACTTTCGCTCAATGGAGGACACTGGCGATTGCAACGCGCCTCGCAAGTGCGGGCAACGGGCGAACAAATTGCGCAAGCTGCCTTTGACGACAGTCAGTGGATAACCGCTACAGTGCCTGCCACGGTACTGTCGAGCTATATGAACATCGGCGCCATACCTAATCCAAACTATGCCGATCATCTGTTCATGATTTCCGAATCGTTCTTCAACTCCAACTTCTGGTATCGCCGTTCGTTCCACGTTCCCCAGGCTATGTTGGGCAGACATGTGTTCCTGAACTTTGATGGCATTAATTGGAAGGCTGACATCTACCTCAATGGAAAGAAGGTAGATCGCATGGAAGGGGCGTTCGTTCGTGGAAGAATCGACGTCAGTAAACTGCTCGTGGCCGGCGAGAATGTGCTGGCTGTAGAGATTGTGAAGAATCAACATCCAGGTGCTGTCAAGGAAAAAAATGAGATGAATACCGACTTTAATGGCGGAATCTTGGGTTATGACAATCCTACGTTCCATGCCACGATTGGGTGGGACTGGATCTCTACCATCCGTGGGCGTGACATCGGTATTTGGAATGACGTGTATCTGTCTGCTGAAGGTGGGGTGAGTCTGGCGGATCCAGTGGTGACTTCGTGCTTGAATCTGCCTGATACGTTGGCCACGGTCACACCGTCCATCGTACTGAAAAACAACGAATCGCATGCTGTGACAGGACGGTTGAAGGGCTGGATAGGCGAGGTGATGTTTGAAAAAACCGTGACCTTGCCCGCATTGGCCACCGTGGAAGCAACGTTTGACCCATCGAAATTCGCCGTTTTGAAGAACCGTCGCCTGCGCTTGTGGTGGCCCAACGGTTATGGAACACCTTATCTTTACGACGCTGGATTTAAGTTTGAAGTGGATGGAAAGGTGTCAGACGAGCTGACGTTCAAGGCCGGAATTCGTGAAGTGGGGTACCGGGATGTTGATACCCGACTGACGATGTATGTCAATGGGAAACGCTTCGTGCCACTGGGAGGTAACTGGGGTTTCAGCGAGAGCAATCTGAATTATCGGAGTAGGGAATACGATATTGCCGTGAAGTATCATCGCGACATGAATTATAACATGATACGCAACTGGGTAGGACAGACCGGTGATGAGGAGTTTTACGAGGCTTGTGACCGCTATGGCATTATGGTTTGGCAAGACTTCTGGCTGGCTAATCCGGCCGATGGACCCGATCCGATGGACGAGAACATGTTTCTGAAGAATGCAAAGGATTATGTGTACCGCATCAGAAAGCATCCGAGTATCGGTTTGTACTGTGGACGAAATGAGGGTTATCCACCCGAATCGATCGATAGGGCGCTGCGTCAATTTGTACAGACGTTGCATCCAGGACTTTGTTATGTGTCAAGTTCGGCCGATGATGGCATCAGTGGGCACGGTCCCTACCGTGCTTTACCTGCGAAAGAATACTTTGAGAAGCAAACTGGTAAGCTGCATTCGGAGCGTGGAATGCCGAATGTTATGACCTATGAAGGGCTCTCAAGGACGCTAAGTCCAGCGGCTTTGTGGCCTCAGAATGCGCAATGGGGACAGCATGACTACACGTTGCAAGGGGCACAGCAAGGAGATTCGTTTAACAAAATCATCGAAAAGGCGTTCGGAAAGGTGCAAAACGCCAAGCAGTTCACCGCTCTTGCGCAGTGGGAGAACTATGAAGGCTATCGCGCTATGTATGAGTCAGGAAGCAAAGAACGGTTGGGTCTGTTGATATGGATGAGTCATTCGTGTTGGCCCAGTATGACATGGCAGACATACGACTACTACTTTGAACCTACGGCCGCCTTCTTTGGCGTGAAAAAAGCATGCGAACCGTTGCACATACAGTGGAATGCAAGCACGCGAAACATGGAGGTTGTCAACCTAAATAAAGTGGTGAGTGGGACATTGAGGGCGCAATGTGAGGTGCTGGATATCCATGGTAAACGACTTTCTTACCATGAGATGGCGTTGCATAGCAAGCCTGACACAACCGTTGTTTGCACTAAAATAGAAGAGCCTGACATGCCAGGAACGGTCTACTTTTTGAAGATGAAGTTGGTAGACGATAACAACCAGGTACTGTCAGACAACTTCTATGTCTGCTCGACCGATGAAGGAAACCTGCAAGAACTCAGGCATTTGCCCATGGTAACGTTGACCACGCATGTCAAATGGGAAGGAAATCAGGCAACAGTTGTGCTGAAAAACGAGAGTGACACACCCGCCATGATGAACCGCATCAACTTAAAAGGCAACGATACCCTGCAAATTTTGCCAGTTGATTATAGCGACAATTATTTTCATCTGATGCCCGGTGAACAGAAAACGGTGACCGTGAAGTGGAAAACGGAGGATACTCGTGGTTGTGAACCGATTTTGGAAATATCGGGACTGAATGTGAACTTGAAAAAGATGTCTGTGCAATGACACCTTTTGAATCAATGATATAACTCTTTTTAAATACTAGATAATCAATGAAAAAAATGACGTTATGCCTTGCAATCTACACTTGCATCGCTGCTTTTGCTGGCTCCTTTCTCCGATAAGTCGATGATGCGTGACGTGTTGACCATTGAGTTGTTGCGACCTTATTCCAACTTTGTGTCGAGTGCTCGATACGGTGAACTCATCTTGGATGGCACATACCATAATCATGATGAAGAGATTTCTTCATCATGTGAAATAGTTCGTCTAATTGTTCTTATATGATTAAAAGGTAAGGTCAAATCGAAGAACGTCTATATATAGTCGGTTCCCTTCTTGATTTGTACCTCGTTAACGTACTTCCGCACCAAGGCTGACGAGTCTTCTTTCTTGCAAATAAGCAATACGTTGCCATGTTCGGCGATGATATACCCTTCCAGTCCGTTGAGGATGGCCAGTTTATCTTTCGGCAACTTGATGACGTTGTTTTGGCAATCTTCAAGGATGACTTCGCTGTCAATCACCACATTGTCCGATTCACTCTTCTGCATGGCCTCGTATATGCTGTGCCACGTGCCGATGTCGGCCCAGCCAAAGTTGCATTTCATGACGTATACCCGCTCTGATTTCTCCAGCACGCCGTTGTCAACCGACAGGTTGGGGTACAGCGGGAAGTTTTTGTTAACAAAACGGCTCTCCTCTTCGATGGTCCAATGGGGTGTCATGGCATCGAGATTGCGCAACACAGAGGGCAACAATTTGAACAGGCAGTGGCTCAAATAGCGTATGTTTGCCATGAACATGCCCGTGTTCCAATAAAACTCACCGCTCTCCACAAACATCTTGGCAAAATCTCTTTCAGGTTTTTCGGTGAACGACTGTACTTGGTAAACGCCATTCCCCGCCGGCTCGCCCAGCTGAATGTAGCCGTATCCGGGCTCAGGTCTGGTGGGCTTGATGCCCAAGGTTAGCAGCTCATCTCTCTGACTGACGAAAGCAAATCCTTCCTGGATGTCGCTGACAAAGGCATCCTCATCCTGAATCATTTGGTCGGAAGGCGTCACCAATAGGTTCGCGTCGGGGTTGAACCTCATAATGCGATGTGCGGCCCATGCCACGCTTGGTGCCGTGTTTCGGTGGATGGGTTCGGCCAAGATGCGGTCTTCCGGGATGTCGGGCAGTTGCTGCTGCACCAGGTCCAGATAGGCCTGATTGGTGCTGATGAAGATGTTATTGGGTGGAACCACCTTGAGCATCCGGTCGTATGTTTGTTGCAAAAGCGTACGTCCTGTGCCAAAGAAGTCGATGAATTGTTTCGGCGTGGCTTCACGACTGCAAGGCCAAAGGCGTTTACCCTTTCCTCCGGCCAGAATGACACAGTATTGGCTATCTGACATGATGGTATGGTTAGTTGTTGATTAGATTTCAAAGGTACGAAAATAAACCATACCGAACAATTATTTTAGTTTTATTTTGACCCTGTATTAAATATTCACACCTCATTGAAAGATGGCGAAAACTGTGGGTTCATGTCGATGAATATTCTTGACAACGTACCTCTCTCTCCTTGGCTTATTTGCAAACAGTCATGGTTGTGGTTGCAAATAACGCAAGGATGAGCGACTTTTGTATGTATCTGTGGTATAATATGTTACAGCAATAGTGTGCCGCCGGGCAGCTGCTTCTGCGGCTTTTTGTCACCAAAAGCATAGCTTTTAACCTCCAATCTGCATGCTTTTGGCCGGCAAGAACATGCCTATTGCCCCGCAAAGTGATGCTTCTTGTAGCGTCATCTCATTGTTTTTCGTGAAAAAGGGCGATTTTTCAGCCAAACAATCTGCTATTTGCTCCTTGCTTGCCTATTGATTTTTTCTAGATTGAAAGTTTTCAACTGCCATTTTCTGGGCTTTATTTTGATAAAAAATCGGACAATCCGTAGGGGCGTGATTCATCACGCTCCGCCGCCATTAGCGTGAAAAGAGCAACGTTTAACGCTGGGGCCGTGATTCTTCGCCAGGCAGGTTTGGCGCACAGCAAGTTGCAATAGTAATGAAATACATGTTGTGAATTTGTCACATAGTTGTATCGTTATCATCATATTACGGAAATAAAAATGCAACATCATACCCGTACTTTTGCAGCGTAAA
>CAMQBP010000072.1 GCA_946999025.1 uncultured Prevotella sp.
TGGTGTTTGTCAACGAAGAGGTGACAACGCATCTGCTGATGCCAGAGAATATCAAACTTGTGGACATTTCAACAAATAAGATTGTGGGTAATCAGTGTACGGACAATATCGTGCGCATCAAACCATCGGGGAGAATGTACGACAATGAGCTGGTGGGTACGATTACCGTTATCGGGGAGCGACATATCGTACAGCTCAACGTGGTTTATACTGCCGGACCTGCCAAAGCCAACTCCATCTACCGCATCAAGGCTGGGGAGATGGGCAGGTACGAGAATCCCGACGTGACGATGCCGCGCAAGGAAATGGCGGCATACGCCTGGGCCATCTTTGCCAGTAAGCCGCAGAAGGACATCCACTCAAATAAGCATGGCATCAAGGCAAGAGTGAACAACATCTACAGCATCGGGGATTATTTCTTCATCGACTACTCGCTCTACAATGCCACCAAAATAAAGTATGACATCAGTGAGGTACGCATCAAGCTCACGGACAAGAAGGAGCTGAAGGCCACCAACTCGCAGACGATAGAGCTGACTCCAGTGTACAGCCTGAGCAGTGCCAAGAGTTTCAAGAAGGCATACCGCAACGTGCTGGTACTGGACAAACTCACTTTCCCTGAAGAGAAAGTGCTGAAGCTGGAGATTTCGGAGGAACAGATTTCGGGCCGTGTCATCACCCTCGACATCAACTACAAGGATATGCTGCACGCTGACGGGGTTAGCGAGCAGATGGTGTCGTACCTGCCAGTATTTTAACCATCAAACTATCAAGTCATGGCTGTAGAAGAGACAAGGGAACAGCAGCAGATGTATAACATCTTCAGGAGCTGCATCTATCTTTTCCTGATTGTGGAGCTGATTATGAATCTGCCCATCACGGCAGACAACCGCGTCACGGGATTCATACTGGAACTCATCGCTCGTTTCAAGGTGTTCAATAATGTGGCATCGTGCAAACTTGTCGAACTTATCTGCATCGGTGTGACGTGTATCGGTACACGTCCACAGAAGGCGTTGAAGTTCAATGTCAACACAATGGTGCTTTACCCTATCGGCATCGGCATCACGTTCATTGCGCTCTGCATGATGTTCCATAAGGGTATCTGGGGCGGAGTCTCTTTTGGCTTCCCCACCAACCGTGTGCTCTATGCCATGACCTCCATCATCGGTACGATGCTCCTTCATCAGGGGCTGGACGGTATCTCCCGCTACTACAACTACAAATTGGGAGAGGACCGCTTCAACTTTGAGAATGAATCGTTTCAACAGTCGGAGGAACTGAATGAGAATCCGTATTCGGTCAATATCCCGATGATTTACTATTTCAAAGAACGTATGCACAAGGGCTGGATCAACATTATCAATCCCTTCCGGGGTACCATCGTGCTGGGTACACCCGGCTCCGGCAAGTCCTTCGGCATCATCGACCCATTTATCCGACAGCATGCGGCCAAGGGGTTTGCCATGATGGTATATGACTACAAGTTTCCTACATTGGGCAAGACGCTGTTCTATCAGTATTGTAAGAACAAGAAGCTCGGCAGGTTGCCAGAGAACTGTGGTTTCCATATCGTGAACTTTACCGATGTGGAATACTCCAACCGCATCAATCCTATCCAGCGAAAGTACATCCCTGACCTTGCGGCAGCTGCTGAAACGGCGGCGACATTACTTGAATCGCTCAACAAAGGGGGCGACAAGAAGGGTGGCTCGGAGGCATTTTTTCAGAACTCGGCCATCAACTTCCTCTCTGCCATCATCTATTTCTTCGTCAACTTCCACCCGACGGGGTTCAAGGACGGCAAGAAGCTCACTCGCTACATCAAGTACAAGGGCAAGAAACTGAAATTGATTACAAAGAACTGGCATGATTACCGGGCTGTAGATAAAGACGGTAACACAATACTGGACTTTGTGGATGAGTTGAGCCACGATGTGTCAGTAGATGAAGATGGCATGTTCGTGGATTTGAACGACTTTACCTATACGAGCCGTAACGGACAGAGGGTGCATATCACCTCGTCCTGGTATGAGGATGAGCAGGGGCAGGTGGTGGAGCCGGACACCATTACGGGTGAATACTCGGACATGCCGCATGTGCTGTCCTTCTTAGGCAAGCAGTACAGTGACGTATTCGACATCCTGATGCAGGACCAGAAGATTCTCTCGCTCATGGCTCCGTTCCAGTCGGCTTATACTAACAAAGCGATGGACCAGCTCGAAGGTATGGTGGGTACGCTCCGTGTCAATGCAGCTCGCTTGGTTTCGCCGGAAGCCTATTGGATTTTCACGGGGGATGACTTCGACCTGAAGATTTCAGACCCTGCCAGCCCCTCGTATCTTGTGATTGCCAACGATCCGGAGAAAGAGCAGATTGTGGGTGCGCTTAATGCACTGGTGTTAAACCGTCTCGTGACCCGTGTGAATAGCCGGGGGAATATTCCTGTGTCCATCATCGTGGACGAGCTGCCGACCTTGTACTTTCACAAGATTGACCGCCTGATCGGTACGGCGCGAAGCAATAAGGTGGCGGTGACACTGGGCTTTCAAGAACTGCCACAGCTGGAGGCGGACTATGGCAAGAACGGTATGCAGAAGATTATCACCACTTGCGGTAATATCTTTATGGGTGCCGCCCGGAACAAGGAGACGCTGGAATGGGCACAGAACGATGTGTTCGGCAAGGCAAAGCAGACATCAAAATCCATCACCATCAATGACCAGAAGGTTTCCACGTCTATCTCGGAGCGATTGGACTATCTGGTGCCAGCTGCCAAGATAGCGGACATGGCGACGGGCTGGCTCGCAGGTCAGTCGGCACGCGACTTCACACCGACAGACGGCAGTATGATGCAGGGCTTCGACATCGAAAAGTCGGAGGAGTTCAAGACCTCGAAGTATTTTTGTAAGACGCACTTTGACATGGCACAGATTAAACAGGAGGAGAGTTTGTATGCAGACCTGCCGAAAATCTATCAGTTTGCCTCTAACCGTGAGAAGGAAATCATGCTGGGACGTAATTTCAAACGTGTCAATGACGAGGTGGACGCGATGATTGCTGAGCTTCTGGGTAAGGACAGAAAAAAGAAACAGGAAAATAAACAGTAGTAGTATGGTGCTTTATCAGTGGAATGGATTGTCGGGTAGTGCCCTGAAGGTAATAGCGTTGGTATCCATGACCGTGGATCATATCGCTTATTACCTGATGGAACATGGTACTTGGACGTATGACATGATGCGGACGGTGGGGAGAATGGCTTTCCCCATCTTCGCATTTCTGCTGGTGGAGGGGTATGTGCATACCCGTTCCGTGAGGAAGTATGCGCTGAATCTCTTGGCTTTTGCGCTCATATCTGAAGTTCCGTGGTGGCTGCTGAACCACGACAACACGCACAATGTGTTCTTCACCCTGCTGTTAGGGCTGGTAGCGATAGACTTGATAACCCGAATCGGCAACAAACCTTTACTATGGTGTGTCATCATGGCATCCATTTGTGCTAACGCCACATGGCTACATGTTGATTATGAGTATTCGGGCATCCTCTTGATATGCGCGTTCCATTTCTTTCAGCCAGACAAGGTGACGAAATGCCTTTTAGCCACTCTGTTCATGTATCAGTATGGTGTAGTCGGTTTGTGGTTGGGCTTGGCTGTTATACTGTGTTACAATGGACAGAGGGGATTTATCAAGGGACAGTATGCGAAGTATTTATGCTACGCATACTATCCTTTGCACTTAATGTTATTATTCGCTCTTATCTGCTTCCTTGGGCACTAAGAGTGACAGTTCTCCGTGAATTTCTGAGTATTCGGACTTTGCTAACATACCCTTGATTATTGGTAAGCTTACTGAAATATCCTTTTTCAGAATATCAATATAGAACTGTTTGTTTTCAATTATTATTGAAACAGAATCAGCTTTATCATAGTTCGGTTTTACAAAATGAGTTATCAAACCACTTGCTGTATTTGTATCCATATCTGCACCCAACATCGGTAACATTTTTCCGAAAAGGATAAATGCATCATGTCTACAATCTTGTATAAAGAAGAAACTATTGAGTTCCGTTCTCAAAAATTCGGGAAGTAGAGTTTTATCAGATTCTGATATCAATAAGTGTAAGACATTACTTCCTTCAATGGTAGGACGAGCATTCTGCTTTATGTCATTTAAAGCATACGTTAGTTCTTTCGTTAACACTTTCCTTGCATCTTCAGTGACATTTGCATCCAAGAATGTTTCAACAAACGTTTTCCAGTACTCGTCTATTCCATCATATGAAAGATTAAACAGAAAGCCTACTGGTTTGTCTATTAACGCCGAAATTCCTAACTCTACTAAACTTTGACTAAAATTACCCCAATTATCCTTATACACCTGCATCATATTCAGGGGTAGGTAATTTGTTAGATTGCTTTTGAACGATGCATTAGAACCTGATGTAGGATCTGTCCAGTCCAAAGTTTGACATTCATCTAATCGTTGGATAATATCAGTGTATTTTATACCTAACTGATCTTTTATCGTAGTAATATTCTGGGCTATATAATCATATGGAACGCTAGTACCTAAGTGATGCAAAAGCATGTATTCATTTAACAAACGATATGCACTTCCATTAGACCCTAAATGTCTAATTAAATTTGAGTATTCCATATAGTATTCAATACACTCGCTGAGGTAAAGCAATTTATCCTCACGGAAGTTAGATACATCTGCTCCGTTTGCTAAAGACATAGCTACCACATCCTCATAGCCAACCTTTCGACACGCATCTTCTGAAGATAAGCATGAGTTAATTACACTTTGATCGAATTTTGTCGCTACTTTTTCTCCAGGTTGCGTGAGTATTCTGCTAATATAAGAAGAAGCAAAAATTTCTGTCGTTATCTTTTTCTGCTGTATATTATTCTGTATGTTTTCAAAAAGATGTTCAAAAGAATAATACTTATCGCTTTTGAGGTACTTCATAGTTACAGCACTATCATTGTTTCCCTCTTGTGCCTGCTCTAAAAGCAATGTATTCAGTTCATCATTAGAGGTTCTTAATTTGTACTTCGGATAATTTTCCTTCGCACAAAGGACATAACTTTGGAACTCTTTAGAAGATACATCCTTTGCTTTTAATAAAGTTTGTATATCTAATGTGGAATGAACATCTGAAAGCGTAGCTTCAAGTTCTGTCAAGGCTTGATAATATTCCTTTCCTCTATTCTCATGTTGTTGAAGTTCATTACAAAGGTGAGCTGCAACACTTTCCAAACGTTTCTTACTACAGTGAAGAAGCAATTCATGATGGGAAGAGTCGAAAGTTGGTTTGTCGAGTTGTGTCCTGCACATTATATTGGCGAGAAAATCCCATTTTTTCTTAATTGTCATCTTCTCTTCATCATTAAAATTAACGCTATCGAGGCTTTTTAGACTTTGTATGGCTTCGTCAATGTGCTGTTTAATCATATTCTCATTAGAAAGAACCTTTTCTAGTATTGATACAAAATTTGTATGATTAGATAATTCTAAAATAGAATCACCTTTTCCAATTTTCACCCTCAGAGTTCTTAACATTGGCAACTCTGCAGCTTTCTCTATATCATGTATGCCATAAGCAAGCTGACATAACTTCGCCCTAATGTCTTCTGTCTCAGGATAAAGAGATGCAATACCTTCAAATATCTCATCACCAAGAAGGTTTTCTTCTAAGGATTTACCATTGTATAAAATTTTCTCTTTTTTCAAGATAAATAAGGCTATTATTTGCAATCTTATACCATCCTCATCAGGCCATTGTAATCTCATTGCAACTAATTCATTTACGAAAGATATTACAGTACGTGGATTGGCAATAGGGTGTATTTCCATAAATACAAGACAAATGTGCCTTTGATCCTTCTCACCTTTCCCAAACGCTTGCTCAAAATACGTATTAAATAGTTTCTCATAGTCGGTTACAACTGGCTGAGGAATGTTATATGTTATAGGAAACGTCTTGTCTATGAATCGCTTCATACGATCCTTATTGGCACCCTCATTAGTCCCGCCAATAGATATAGCTTGGCACAGATGTTGATAGTCATAAGGGATTATTACCCAAATATTTTCATAATTTCCACCAGCAAAAAATGTATATATAGAAGACCACAACTGCATTACTTTTGTAGATGGTAATCGATCCATATTATCGAATACTACAATAAGCTTCTTTTTGGATAGTTTGGTTTTAGAAAAATAATCTGATAGCGAATCTAACCAATTCTTGAATTCATTAACTGATGGCTCCTCGCTACTTGAGAATTCTTCATCTATTTTACTATCTTCTTTCTGAGATATCAATTTTAAGGCCCACTCCCAATTATTATCCCTATATCGACGATACAAAATCAATGCGGTGCCAATTAAAATAGGGATTAAATTTATACATAGAGCTATCCATAAAGTTATAGTACAATCATTCATTAAACGTCCTGTAATGACGTTTAAAATACCATACAATGCAATTAAGAGAATGCCGCAAACGGAAGCAGAACTAAGACGTGGAATAGATTTCCTTATGGTCGTTGACTTATTTGAAAGTAATAGGCTTAGTTGATCTCTCCAATCCGCATAATTGTCTTTACCATTTCGCATTCGGATTGACACTTTACCTCTAAGCACATTATTGTCAATTAAGTCATTAGTAAGGGTTTCAAGGATAGAACGCCTTTGTAAATCCTCTTGATGCCCCCATGCATCATAAGTAAACGTATAATAACTGTTTTCTGACATTTCATTGTCTATCATTGACACGACATTAGACTTACCTGAGCCCCATCCCCCTTCTATCCCAATTATACGTGGAATATTACCCCCTAACTTTTTATCGGGTTCAGAATCAATAGACTTGATATATTTACATATATTTGCCGCTAGTTGCTCCTGTGTATGCTCTTCAAAACAATCAATTCCTTTGGGGCTGTCAGAAATAAAATGGGGGTATATTTTTTCGTTTAACATAGAAAAATTTTTATGTGTTATCGATCTTTTATTTTTCAATTATCTGAATGTTCCCCTATACTGGTATCAACCATACGAGCCTCGTCAAACTTCTCCTTCATCGTTGGATTATTATAGGTCAGTTTCTTGATGGTCAGCTCGTCGGCCTTCTTGTTGGCCAGACGGAGGTTGTCCTCTGACCCCACCAATGCTTCACGCACCTTTTGTAGATGCTTGATTGACTCGTCAATCTGTGCGATGGCGGTATTAAACTTCTTGCTAGCCAAATCGTAATTATAGCTAAAGCCCTTGCGAAACTCGTTGAGCTTGGTCTCAAAGTTAGTCACATCTACCGACTGGTTGCGGGCTATGGCCAGCTGCCGCTTATAGTCCACGGCGTTTCTCGAGGCCTTGGCCAATAGCGAAATGATGGGCATAAAGAACTGTGGGCGGATGACGAACATCTTCGGGTAACGGTGGCTCACATCTACTATACCATTATTATATAGTTCGCTCTCCGGCTCCAGCATACTGACGAGCACGGCATATTCACATTCTTTTGCCGTCCGGTCTTTGTCCAGCTTGGCAAAGAAGTCTTCGTTCTTATGTTTGGTAGATGTCGTGTCGGCCTCGTTTTTCATCTCAAACATGATGGAGATATACTCCGTATTATCGTCATAGTCGCGGAAGATAAAATCGCCCTTGCTCCCGTTGCTGGCATCATTATCCTTCTCAAAATAGGCATTGGGGTACAGTCCGAGCGACCGTGCATTGTCAAACTCGGTGTGACAATGTATCTCCAAGTCCTCACCAATCATCTTGGTTGATTGGCGAATCTTGAAATCTTTATAGCGTTCTATCTCTTCGTCTTTGTCTTTCAGGCTACGCTCGTAATAGTCTTTCATGTTTTTCTCGTTGAGCGAAGCCTTCGCCTCGTTCTCCGTGAGCTTGGCTTCTAGTTCGGTGATACGCTGCTGCTTCTGCTGCATTGCCTCCTGCTGTACGGTCTTCTCTTGTATCACGGCCAGTTCCTGGTCCTTGGCTTTCTGCTGTAGCGACGCCTCCAGTTCGAGTATGCGCCTGTCTTTCTCTGCCACTTTGTTGTCAATCTCCATCTGCTTGCTATTCTGCAAATTTGCGATTTGCTCTCTAAGGCGAGTAATCTCTGTATCCTTGTCAGACATCTGCTCCTTCAATTCGAGTTGCTTAGCCTGTGCAATACTGTTCAGACGCTCGTTGAGCTTTGCAATCTCAGTATCTTTGCCGGCAATGACCGTGTCTTTAGCCGACAACTTATCCTTGTAACCTTGTTCGGTTTTTAGGATGGCTGCAGCCTGCTCAACCTTTTGCTGCTGATGAAGTTCAGTAAGTCTTTTACTTACCTCTGCTTGAAAGGCGTCGTTCTTTACTTGGTTTAGGATTGCTGCATAATCAGCTTCATCAACGGTGAAAATTGCACCACACTTAGGACATTTAATCTCGCTCATAGACAAACTTTTTTAATTACAATGCAAAGGTATGAACTAACAGTGCAGATATTCTGCGTTCTTCCAAATATTTATTTGTCTGCATATATTTTACTTAGTGCCTCAGCCTCCTCTTTCATCTTTTCACGCAGAGAAGTGGGCTTTATCACCTCTATCTGGCTACCGAAAGAGCGGAGCAGCGCCCTAAGTTCATAATTATCTTTTACCTGAAGAGTTATGATACGCCTCCCATCTTCAGCTCGTTCGTTTCTTGCCACCTGCGATTCATGGAGAGGTTTGGTGTAGATATAGTTGAATGCCTTCTCATTGGCATAGAGCACCACATCCTCAACCGGAACATCTTCGACCGACACACCAATGACATCTTCAAAGAACTCATCGAAGTTGAAATCCTCGTCCAAAGGTTTAAATTTATTCCGACCAAGTTCCTTAACTCCGTCTATCCTGTCAATGGCATAGTTGGTCAGCCTAGTAAAATCACTCTGTTTGCCAATGAGAAACCACCTATTATTATATTGTTTGAGATGATAAGGACTCACCTCCAGTTCTTTAGCTTCTTTGCCGAAAGGATGGT
>CAMQBP010000073.1 GCA_946999025.1 uncultured Prevotella sp.
GTAAAACAAAGTTGAAGCGAACACCACAAACAGAGCAACTCTATCAGATTATCTCACGCGCCGAACAATGGCTGAAAACGCACGCTTATCGTAACCCTGTCGTCAAATGGGAGACAGCCGAATGGGGCGAAATTCCCGCTGATTTCGGTCGCAAATAAGCCGTTCACACACCTTACTTTTATTCCTTGCACACATGAAGTTGTGCGGAACCCATGTCCACATGCGGTACATGACATAAAAAACCATTGGCGAATAGAATGATGTCATCATTCTATTCGCCAACGGTTTTACATGAGTGGGGTGTCTTTATCACCCCACATGTTTAACATACCATCATTGAGATCATCAATGATTATTAGTACATATTATTTCTGAACATGAAAATATCACCCAATTTTCCCCAGTAACCTAATGACGTAATCTTGGTCTCATTTGAAAATCTCCAGGCACATGTGCTAAAGTTCTCCATCGGTCCCCAGTATGCTCCATTATAGGGTTTCTTTCTCTCAGGTTTATAAAGATGAGTAGCTTCTCCACCAAGGCCTTGCTCACCCGCAAAAACATCACAATAAGGTATGCGATAGTAGGTGCGGTTAAAGAACTGGAACTTATAGATTCTACCATTTTCGTCACGTCCAAAGTTGTCCACAATGTCATTCGGTTTCGACAAGGAAATGTCGGTACCGTTATAGGTCAAGAAGTAGGCGTTGCAGAAGCCGTTCGTCGGTCTGCCTCTACGGTTGAGCATACATTCCGGGACAAACTGTTGCAGCAGGTTCTCATCTTCTCCAAGGAGTGCTATTTGATAAATTTCGTCTTCACAGTAATCGAAAGCACCTTCAGCAACTCTTCTATTAAAGCCAGTAATCAGGAGCGAAGCGCCACTTGGCAGTACTTTCTTTTGGCGATTATTGTACAAGAACTGTGCGTTGTTTTCTTCCAATTTACCCAAGTCAATCACGCCAGAAGGCGTTTCAGCGCTACCAAATACAGAGCGAACGAGATAATAACCCTCCAAACTGATTTCATGATCGCTGATGTTGGTAATCTGAAGAACGTTGCGATTGCAGCATCTATTCTTTCGTGTTGACCAGAATTGTGTAATCACTAAACCTTTGTCACAAACGGGTGCATCTTCAGTAATGTCAACATTGTATACCTTGTTATTCTTTAATTGTTCGTTTTTGCCAATGACCTCTTTAGAATATTGGCGCGCTTTGCTTGAGTAAGTGGTCTGTGTCTTGACACTCACCGTTATGGGCTGTTGCGATTCCTTGTTAAGGATCGGCATGAACCACACCGTTAATGGCTTGCTCTCTTGTTTGGCTTTCACCTGATAGTTTTTCACAGTGAATCTGGTTTGCTGCTGTATTGGCGCATCTGGCTGCCAAGCTGCCACACCATCCCCAGAAGAGAATAGGTCGAGTGTGCCATTGGTAGACACCACGTCAGAGTTTACAACCAAGAAATCGGGATTGATATCCTTCTGCACATTCAACGTTACGGCAAGCCAACTACCAAGTGCTTTGAAATGAAGATTGATGTCTCCATGGGTGTTAACTTTTGTCAGTGGTGCATAAAAAGGTAGGTTAAACTGGTCTGATGATGCATCTGCCGTGTGTGAAGCTTCTATCTTGACCTTTCCATCAGCCGTCATACCGCTTGCCCAGGCGCCATTGTTCACGCCTGGCACCTTACCCATAACAGCTCCCATATAGAGATCACCCTTTCTCCGGTCGAAGCCGGCAGGTATATTTATAGTGAACTTTATGTTGTTTCCATTCACTACGAACACCTCATCTTCTACCACTTTCTGCTTGTTGCCTTGTTTGTAGCACATGAACACAGGTATCTTCTCGCCCTCTTTCCATCTGAAGAGCAACTTCTTTTGGCTATTGTAATGCACAGTTGTCCTCGTCTCTGGATTCGCGTTGAACATGGCATCCACCTCATCGGTGTTAAAGGATGCCGTTCCAGAAATAACATTCGAAGCCTGGTCGGCTGCAGCTTTTTGCACGTCGTTCAGCACATCGTTCTCCGAACAGCCTGTCAAGAAGCCCAGCAAGCTAATGGCTATGAACGTAAAAATGTTCTTTTTCATTTTGGTTTTCATATTTAATCGTTTTAAATAGTTTGTTATTAGTTATTTCCATCTGTTACATCACCCTACATGGATTCATCTGTTAAGTCGTCAAAATCACCGCCGTAAGCTTTAGCACTATTAGGCCGGTAAGGGAGCCCTCCTCCACCATTAGTTCCTGCCAGCAGCTCGCTTTCTAATTTTGTGTCAATCATATCTGTCTTTGGACATACATACTTCTTTTCATAACCTGTACCTCTTTCAAATTGATTCTTTGCTTTTTTAATGTTTATCTTTTAGTACTTTATATCTGTTATTTTCTTCTGTAAAGATACTCTGTCTTTCTTCTGCCGGCAAAGTTAGACATCTTTCTAATTTCATCCACTAACAAATCGATTCAAAAGGTTATCGTTTTGTATCAATCTTTATCAATAGCCTTTCATGATAGTTTTAGAATGACATATCTATTGGCATGATATTTAAGAATCAATATATAATAGGTGAAAATGATAGGATTTAAGAACAATTAGATGGGTAAAACGATTAATTTGTTTAAATTTATTATTAAATTTATAACTTTCTTTCATATTTCTATTTTGTTTTGTAAATATTTCATATATTTACGGCATTTATCAATAACTGTTAGCAGCTTATGAAAGTATACTACCTGAACAAGCACCTCATGTGCGAGCATTATCAAGGCAACTCCCCTGTAGGTTTCAGGGTTGTAAGGGAAAAGAAAGGCGGGGTGAGACACACGGCTCCCTCGCGTACGGCCATGCTCTTTCTGTTGGAGGGAACCTTGCGTGTGGAAGGTAAACGGTTTCCTGACTTCACCGTTCATGATAACCAGATGTTTCCCATGCCAGCGGGTGTAGACAACTCCATTCACTTTGTGGAGGACAGTTTGGTATTGGTGCTTTATTTTATTGACAGCAAATTCAAGTTTTGTCATAACATCATCACGGATGAGATGATTGAGAATGCGCCCAAACGTGACGACTGGCTGTTTGCCTTGGACATGATTAAGCCGATGATAGTGCTGGCTCGACAGACGGCCGACTATGTCATGGACGGACTACTCTGTTGTGACATCCAGCTGAGCAAGCAGCGCGAGTTCACGGCCGTCATGCAGGCCTATTATCCCAAGGACGACCTGGCACCGTTTCTTGCTCCGCTCTATGGTGTGGATTTGTCGTTCCAGGACACCATTATTGCGATGTCGCACACCTATCCTTCTATTGACGAAATGGCAGAAAAGGTGTGCATGAGTCGCCCCACATTTATACGTCACTTCAAGCGATGCTTTGGCGAAACGCCCAAGGTTTGGGTAAGCAAGGTGAAAGGCGAGGCACTGTTCAAGGCTCTGCTCAACACCAGCGACACCATGGACCAGATAGCCAACCAGTTCAAGTTCTCCTCTGTACAGCGTCTTTCCACATTCTGTAAGGAGACATTAGGCGGCACACCAGGCGAAATAAGAAACGGTGTAGTAAAGCCCGAGCAAGCCCTATGACGCTGGCCTGCACAACATATTGTAATGGACTGTCGCCGAACGTCTTACAAACTCATTGACATTGGCTGCCAAACTCATTGAGTTTAACGTCCAAAGTCTATGAGTTTGGCTTCCAAAGTCAATGCTATTGAAGTGCATGCGTCACCCTCGTTGCCCATCCAGGTTGATTCTTGCCCGTTGAACTCCCGCTGTAGGCGCACGCAATAAAAAAACATGTCGTTTCATTCTGTCAATGAGTGATTATTTTATATATTTGCAGACAAAGCCTTGCAGCATGAAGGCTTACAAGCAGAAATCTGCACGTTGCGGCCTCGGATGATGAAGGTTCCGTCGGCCGACGCCCTCAACAAGGAGTCGTGTGGATTGTTCTGGACATCAAAACGTGCAGCGCGACAAACTCAAAAAGAATCAAGTTAAGATGGTCATAGCATTCATTCCTGTGCGGGGTGGCAGCAAGTCAATCCCCCAGAAGAACATCAAGCCCTTTTGCGGAAAGCCCCTTGTGTGTTGGAGCATCGAGGCTTTGGAGGCCTGCCGCGAGGTGGACAAGGTGATTGTGGCCACCGATTCAGACGAGATAGAGCGAGTAGTGATGTCCCGCTCGTATCAGAAGACCGAGATTTATCGCCACTCAGCCGAGAATGCCAGCGACACCGCCTCTGCCGAGAGCGTGATGATAGCGTACATCCATGCTGCCAATCTAGCACCCGAGGCTTGCTTCATGTTGGTGCAGGCCACGTCGCCCATGACGCAAACGAAACATTTCAGTGAGGCATTGGTGCTGTACAACACCGCCCGATACGACTCCATCCTCTCCTGTGTGCGCAATTACAGGTTCTTTTGGAACGCCGATGGCACCAGCATGAACTACGACTACACACAGCGTCCGCACCAGCAAAACTTCAAAGGAACGTTCATGGAGAACGGCGCGCTCTATATTAATAAGGTAGAGAACATCCTATCATCGGGCAACAGGCTAAGTGGTCACATCGGTATCTATGAGATGCCGGCTTACACGAGCATGGAGATTGCCGAGCCAGACGATTGGACGCTCCTGGAAAATCTCATGCGAAAACATGTGCTGAACAAGGCGATGGACAGCCCAGGTAAAGCCGTGAAGCTCTTTTTGTGCGACGTTGACGGCACGCTGACCGATGGCGGCATGTATTATGCGGAAAGCGGTGACGAACTGAAGAAGTTCAACACACGCGACGGCATGGGGCTACAACTCTTGCAGGCGCAAGGTGTCAAGGTGGGCATCATCACCTCGGAAAACACCAAACTGGTAGAGAACAGGGCTAAAAAGCTGAAGGTTGATTTTCTCGTTCAGGGCAAGCGACACGGGGGGAAACTTGAGGCGGCTCAGGAAATTTGCGACCAGATGGGCATCACGTTGTGCGAAGTGGCTTACATCGGCGATGACGTCAACTGCCAGCAACTGTTGAGTGCCGTCGGAATTTGCGCCTGTCCGGCCGACGCGATGCGCCCCATCCAGGAAATTCCAGGTATCATCATCATGCAGAAGGCCGGCGGTGAGGGGTGCGTGCGTGAGTTTATTGACCAATATCTGCTGGGCAGTCGATAAAATGAAGCCTTGCACGGCCTCGCAAGTCAACAATTGACATCAATTGTTTTGCAGGTTCTTTTATTTACAGTACCTTTGCCCATTGATAGCAAACTATTTGATAAGTAGATACATAACACCTGTGTTTGATGTATCATAAAAGTTGATAACGTTGGATTGGATTAACGCTCTTTTTACCATTCAGTCTCCCGTACAGACGGTGGTGGTCATCTCCTTGATTATCGCTGCTGGCATGGCATTGAGCAAAATCAAGCTCATGGGAGTTTCTCTTGGCGTGTCGTTCGTTTTCTTTATCGGCATCATTGCAGGAAACATGGGGCTTTCGGTCGATTCAGCCGCGCTCAACTTTGCCGAAACCTTTGGCTTGGTTTTGTTCGTATATACACTTGGATTGTACGTGGGGCCCAACTTTTTCGGTGCTTTCCGCCACGAGGGAACCAGCTTTAACTTATGGGGGCTTGCCGTCATCTTCTTGGGAACAGTGCTGGCGGTGGCGCTGTGTCCGCTGACGGGCATCTCCCTTCCCACGATGGTGGGCTTGTTGTGCGGTGCCACCACCAACACACCGGCACTCGGTGCGGCCCAACAAGCATTGGAACACATGAGTCTACCAACCGGTGGAGTGGCCCTGGCTACTGCCGTAACCTATCCGATGGGTGTCGTAGGCGTTATCCTGGGCATTCTCATCATGCGCAAGTTCTTTGTCAAGCCTGAGGATTTGGTGCCCAAATCTCCTGTGGACGAAGACCAGACGTTTGTGTGCCAGTTCCTCATTGTCAATCCTGCCATTGAAGGACGAACCATTGGTGAGCTGGCCATGAGCACTCCTTTGAGGTTCATTGTCTCACGCGTTTGGCGACAGGATGAAGTGTTGGTGCCGGGTGCTTCAACGCGACTGCACACGGGCGACAACCTTATGGTGGTGACTAACCGTGATGATGTGTCGGGCCTGGAGATTCTTTTCGGCCAAAAAGTGGAACGCGATTGGAACAAAGGCGAGATAGATTGGAATCAAATCGACCGCAAGGTAGAGTCGCGCGTCATCGTCTTAACCCGTACGGCCCTCAATGGTAAGCTGCTGGGAAGAATCCACTTGCGCGACAGTTTCGACGTTAATGTCAGCCGTGTTACTCGTGGTGATGTTAAATTGCTGGCCACCAAAGACCTCAGGTTGCAGTATGGTGACCGCTTGACGGTGGTTGGTGAACCGAAAAAAGTAGACAGTGCCGAGCATTTCTTGGGCAATTCGGTCAAGACACTCAACGAGCCGAACGTGGGAAGCATCTTCTTTGGCATGATCTTAGGACTGGCCTTGGGCGCCATCCCCATCAGTTTTCCCGGCATGGACTCGCCCATTCGACTGGGAATTGCCGGCGGTCCTATCATCATGGGCATCCTCGTGGGTGCGTTGGGACCACACATGCACTTCATTTCGTACACCACTCGCTCAGCCTCTCTCATGCTCCGCAGGTTGGGGTTGGCGATGTATCTGGCCTGTCTGGGGCTTGATGCGGGCAAAGATTTCTTCAGTACGGTGTTCCGTCCTGAAGGGTTGCTGTGGGTAGGTATCGGTGCACTGCTCACCATCGTACCCGTTTTCATCGTGGGCTGCATAGCTTTGCGCACCAAAAAACTTGACTACGGAACCATTTGTGGCATTCTTTGCGGAGCCATGGCCAACCCGATGGCACTGTCGTATGCCAACGACACCATCGAAGGGGACACACCCAGCATCAGCTATGCTACGGTCTACCCCATCGGAATGTTTATTCGGGTCATCATAGCCCAAGTATTAATCATGTTCTTTGTGTGACAAAAATGATGAAAACACGTTTTAAGTATTTCTTTCTAACCTACGTTTTCTTCGTCCTGATTTTTATCATTCAGAAACCTCTGTTCATGCTTTACCACCTGTCTTTGTTCAAAGAGGCAACATGGAAAGATTGGTTTTTGGTGCCTTACCATGGCCTGCCGTTGGATTTTTCGTTGGCCGGCTACCTCACCATCATACCCGGATTGTTGCTGATTTGCACCATCTGGTCGCGCAAACGTTTGTTGAGACGACTGGCAAAGGCCTATTTTGCCGTCATTGCCATCGTACTGTCGGCCGTCTTTGTCATCGACCTGGGCCTCTATCGGTATTGGGGATTCCGATTAGACGCCACGCCCTTGTTCTATTTCTGCTCCTCTCCGGGGAACGCATTGGCCAGTGCCAGCGCATGGGAACTTATCGGTGGCATCGTGACTTTGCTGCTGATGACCGCCCTCCTCTATGCCCTGTTTTATTTGTTGCTAAGGAATGACGTGCTCGAAAAGAAGCTCTTGCCCCTCAACCGACCATTCTTCACCTTCCTTTTCGTGCTGCTTTGGGCGGCCTTGTTCATCCCTATCCGTGGCGGATTCAAGGCATCGACCATGAATATAGGCAAAGTATATTTCAGTGAGAACATGCGTTTGAACCACGCCGCGACCAATCCACTGTTCAGTCTGCTGGTTTCATTGATCAAACAAGAAAACTTTAAGCAGCAATATCGCTTCATGAAGGATGACGAAGCCAACAAGTTGGTTGCACAGATGTACGACCAGGTTGTTGTACATCGGTCATATCAGGCACCCCAACAATGGATATTGACCACCGCTCGGCCTAACATTCTGTTCGTGGTGATGGAGAGTTTCTCCTCCAAACTCATGGCGTCACTGGGCGGAGAACGCAATGTGGCGGTCAATCTGGACCGACTTTCGGCCGAAGGATTGCTGTTCCGACACTTCTATGCCACGAGTTTTCGAACCGACAGAGGACTTGTTTCCATCCTCAGCGGATTCCCCTCGCTGCCCACCAACAGCATCATGAAGATGCCAAAGGTGTCTCAAAACTTGCCTTCCATTGCTGCAAGTTTACGTAAGGTGGGCTATACGGCCGATTATTATTATGGTGGCGATGCCGATTTTACCAACATGCGGTCGTATTTGAAGGGTACAGGATTTGAGACGATTGTGTGTGATGAAGACTTTCCTGTGTCAGATAGGCTCAGCAAATGGGGAGTCCCCGACCACCTATTGTTCGAAAAGGTGCTCTCAAACTTGCGGCAAAACAAGCGTCAAAAGCCGTGGTTCAAGGTGGTACAGACATCGAGCAGCCACGAACCCTTCGATGTTCCTTACCACCGTTTGAATAACAAAATACTTAATGCGTTTGCTTATACCGACAGTTGCGTGGGTCACTTTGTGGACGAATTGAAGAAACTACCGCTGTGGAAGAACACGCTTGTGGTACTGGTTCCCGACCATTTGGGCTGCTATCCCCAGGACATTGACAACCTATCCGTTGAGCGTTATCAAATTCCGCTCATCTTCTTGGGTGGCGCACTCAAAGAGCCTGGCACGGTAGACATCCATGGTTCGCAGACTGACATTGCCGCCACGCTGTTGGGACAGATGGGAATTGCGCATCACGAGTTTACCTATAGCAAGGATATGTTCAATCCGTCATCCCCTCATTTTGCGTTCTTTACCTTCCCAGATGCCTTTGGTTTGGTGGATGAAGACAATCAGGTGGTCTTCAATAACGAGTCGAAGAAGGTTGTTTTAGACCGAGGTAAGCGGCCTGGAAAGAATCTCAAGCGAGGGAAAGCCTACCTGCAAAAGATTTATGACACCATCGATCGGTTGGCTACAGAGCCTGTGAAAGAGGGCAACAGACATGAAGTTCGCAGGCAATAGCCTTTCACATCACCCGCGACATGGGCTGTTTCAGTTGGCAAAAACAAATGGTTTGCTGTCTGAAGCAGCCTATTTTATGCTGTTAAA
>CAMQBP010000074.1 GCA_946999025.1 uncultured Prevotella sp.
CGCAGCCTGTTTTATATAAAAAGAAGCCAAAAGATAACAAAACGTATTTTATAAACATTTAATGACTATGTGCGGTGGTAATTTATAGAACCAGCCATAAAGACCTATAAAAATCAAATAAAAAATGGAAGTTAAAATTACAAGCGAGAATTTCGAGAGTTACAAGAATGGCGATCTGCCATTGGTAGTGGATTTATGGGCTACATGGTGCGGACCTTGTCGCATGGTAGGGCCTGTCATCTCTGAATTGGCAAACGACTATGATGGGAAAATCGTCGTAGGAAAATGCGACGTAGAAGAGAATGACGACATCGCCATGCAGTTTGGTGTGCGCAACATTCCTACCATTCTCTTCTTCAAGGGAGGAGAGCTGGTAGACAAATTCGTCGGGGCAGCCTCAAAGGCAACGCTCGATGAGAAGTTCAAGGCCCTGCTGTAATAGCAGTCCAATCAATGAGGAAAGTATGGTGGATGTAAGGCATCTGCCATACTTTTCTTTTTTTTATGAGGCGAAGGCTACTTCTCGTTTCATCCTTCGTTTCTCATTTCTAATACCACGATGGCATCTGCCACACCCTACATCTCAAAAGACATCGTATAGAATAGCCTCTGCGGCTCTGTGCAGCTGGCTATAGAGCCTTGCTGACCTGCTTGTTCTCGACCACGATAAGCCCTTTGGTTCGAGCCACTCCATACATATAGAGCGCTTGCTTGTGCGTACAACCGAGAATCTGCTTCAAGCGCAAGAGGAAATCGGACCGCTTCATGGTAGACTCGCCAGACTCGCTGAAAACACGGTTGACGGCATCCTTCAGACGCGGCTCATTAAACGCCAGATTGTGGTTCTTACGATAGGTCAGATAGGCAATCGCCAAGATGAGCACTACTGCAATGAGAATAATATACACCATTTTCATAATATATAAGGTTTTTGATGGATAATTCCTGAATAAAAACCACACATTCCACATCGGGAGAATGGTATCTTAAGCTCTCCTTAACAGAAAAGTTACAACGCAAATATAAACATTTTAAAGATAAATCAACTACTTTTTGATAAAAAAAACGATAAACCAAAAGAAAAATTACTAATTAGACGATTGATTAGAATATATTTCTTATTTTTGGAACCATTAATACCAATATCTTAAACACTTAATTTACTGATATGAACGACACGAAAAAGAAAACAGAGCCTCTGGAACAAGAACAGTCAAACCAGGACTCATCATTCGATCGCAAACGTAGGATTATCGGTGCCATCTTCGGTCCGATATGCGCCATCCTCGTGTGGATTACCCCCATCTCTGGCCTCACACCCGAGGGCCACAAGCTATTGGCCATCATGACGCTGGTGGCACTGTGGTGGATTACCGAGCCGGTACCCATCCCTGTGACTTCCCTTATAGGCCCCACCCTCTGCGTGGTGTTCGATGTGGTGAAGATGAAAGAGGCCTTCGCCGCCTTTGCCAACCCAATGATCTTCCTCTTTATGGGAGGCTTCATGATAGCCAAGGCCATGATGGTGAACGGCGTGGACAAGCGTATCGCCTATGGCATCATGTCGATGAAATGGGTGGGCGACAACCCGCGGCGCATCTTTCTGGCCATCGGACTGGCGTGCATGCTCTGCTCGGGCTGGATCAGCAACACGGCAACAGCTGCCATGATGTTTCCCATTGCGCTGGGACTGCTCGAGGCTATCCGCGAAATGATGGCCGCGCAAGGCAAGATTATCAATCTCAGCTCGTACAAATACGCCACCGGGCTCATGCTCATGACGGCCTATGCCTGCTCCATTGGTGGCGTGCTCACGCCAATTGGAACGCCGCCGAACATCATCATGCTGGGATTTCTCAACGAGATGTGCGATCTGCATGTATCGTTCTTCCAGTGGATGGTATGGGGATTCGTGGCCATGGTGGCCTATTTTGCGATTGCCTACATCGTGCTTTCCCGCATGTTCCCAAGTGACGTGAAGCACATCGCGGGCGCCACCGAGTTCATCAACGGCAAGGTAAAGGCACTGGGAAAATGGACCCGTGCGCAGAAGAACACGATGATTGCTTTCGGCGTGGCCGTCATCCTCTGGATAACACCAGGCGTGCTGAGCATCGTCCTCGGCACCCAGAGCGATGTGCTGAACAGATACAACAAGCTCTTCCCGGAGGCCATTGCGGCAATGGTGGGCGCGCTGTTGCTGTTCTTCCTGCCCGTGGACCTGAAGAAGAACAAGATGACGCTCGACTGGAAGGATGCTGTGGCTGGCGTGGAATGGGGCACGTTGCTGCTCTTCGGCGGCGGATTGGCCATGGGCGGCATGATGTATTCCACCGGTCTGTCGAGCTGGATTGGCGACCAGATTATCGCCATGATGGGCGGCAAACCGTCTGAACTGCTGTTCGTGGCCGTATTCTGCGTGATGTCACTGCTGCTGTCAGAGCTAACCTCGCACACCGCCGCGACCAACATGATTGGCCCGCTTGCTATCGGAACAGCCCTCTCGGCAGGATTCAGTCCAGTGCCGGTGGCAGTAGGCGTGGCCCTCTCTGCCTCGTTGGGCTTCATGCTCCCCGTCTCGACGCCACCCAACGCCATCGTTTATGCCAGCGGCTACATTCCCATCACAAAGATGATTAAGTCGGGTGTGTACATCGACTTCATCGGTATCGCCATCGTCACCATCCCCGTTGCGCTGTACTTAGTGAGCATGGTTGTGGGATAAGTGGGCTACAGGCACCGAAAAAAAAGACCGTATCCTGTCATGTGACTGGGATACGGTTTTTTTTTACTTGTTTATCTTGCCATCGGGAGCCTATGTCATCGGGCTTCCATCTGGCATTCTCTCATGTCCTCACGCAGTGGCGTCATTTCTTGATGGCCCACCACAGCGGAGTCATCATCACATTCTTGTCAGCCCCCATCAGCTTCAAAGCGTTCTGGAACTGTGCCTTGTCGGAGTTTTCGAAAACAGATGGGTACCGCATGCGCTGTGTGTAGTGATACCACTTCTGTCCGTCCTTCCAGCTTTCTGGCGTGTACAGCCCGTCCATATCTGAGCCTGTCATTGCTGTCTCGTTGGCGGGTATCTCAAAGAAAGGCAATCCCAGGCGCCGGTGGTCGTTCCAGCTTTCTACCACACCATAAGGCGTGTTGGCAATATACTTTTGTGTGATGATCTTGGTCAGCCGGTCGTTCAGCTTATGGCCCTTGTAAAGAATCTTGTTGGCATCCGGATAGTGATAAGTCATCTTGCCGGCTTTCTCGGTGTATCCATCCACATAGTCGGCCTCAAAGTTGACAGGCTCTGCAACATGGTCAAAGTTAACGGACGTGCCAACCCGGTTGTATTTCTCAGATGCCAGGTATCTTTTGGCATATTTATCCAACCCAAAGTATGAGAAATTTGACTTCACGCCATTCTCATAAGCGGTCTTGGCATCTACTGGCGTGGCCCATCCGTACACTGCGCCCTCAGCCAAAAGGAAGTAAGTCTCCCATGGTGCCATCCAGATGCGCTTCTTGCTGTTGTCCCGGTAGGCCTTGCTGAGCATTGGGGTGGTGTGCCATGCGTTGCCCAGCACCTGGTTGAGCGCGAACGTTGGACACCATGCACCTCGGGTGCCTGCCGGATAGCCATTCCAGGTAAGGGCTGCGTCGAGCTTCTTCAGTTCCTTTTCCTTTTTCGCATCAGCAGGGTCTATCAGGCCATGCTTAGCATGGTTCTCCACTCCTTGCTTGGCCTGGGCAGGGAAGTTTTTGGCCGTCGTGTCGTTTGTCAGGCACCATACCACCAAAGCGCGTGGGTCCAGATTCTCGGGGATGCCATCCATCCAGAGCTGCTTGGTGGGATTGTCGGTAGTCTCCGGATAGTGCTTGTCGTATTTCTGTCCAATATAGTTCATTGGCTTGATGTGACTGGCAAGATCGGGACGCTCGTCTGTCACCGGGATTCCTCCCAGTCCAGCCAGCAGGTTGCACATGGTAGACGAGATGCAGTGGTCACTCCATCCTCGATTGTACACACCCTCATAAGCAGACCAGCCACCATTTTCCTGGAATGCGAACATGTCACCATTATCGGTCAGCAACGGCAGCTTGGCCGCTTCCTCGAACTGGGCTTTCGCCTTGGTGTTGTTCACCTCTGAAAGACGCAATGCGTAGCGTAGGCGAAGGCTGTTGGCCAGCTTCTGCCATTTCGCCGCGTCATATCTAAAGGCTGGGTCTCCCTTGGCTTCGGCATCCGTGGGCTTCACTTTCAGGTCAAGGGCGCCACTGGCCTCTTTCAGTTCCTTGAAGAAGAAATCGTACACCTCCTCTACGGTGTTGAACACGGGATCAATCCCCGTGAAGGCATTGATGGGGTAGGGCCCGAAGGAGTCAACAAAGTCGGCAATGAGCATCACACGCCATATACGCGCTATCTGCTTGATGTTGTTGTAGTATTGCTTCTCGTGCTCGCTGCCTTTCGCCCCATTGTCTGCCAGCTGGATGGCAGAAGAGGCATACTTCACCCAATTGGAGGTGTAGGTATACAGACGGTCGTTGAACTGGTCACTGTAGCGTGCGGTGGCACCCATGGTATTCTCGCCAACCACACGTGAGATCGAGGCCCAGTTGTAGACAAACACACGTTCAGCGATGTCTGGATCCATCTGCGCCTCATAGAACGACTTGTTTAACGGGTAGTCAGGATGAATGGCATCATCGCCCGCGGCTGAAGGATTGACGTTGATTTCCTCGAAATCTGAGCACGACCCCAAGAAGGAGATTGCCAGAACAGCCATTGACAGTAATTTATATGTTGTTTTCATATCGCTATTGTATTAAGATTAGAAGCCAAATGATACATTAAAGATGAACGACCGTGATGTAGGAGGAGCCGCATACTCAAAACCTGTGGCATTGGTGTTGGTTGCGAAGATCGCCTCTGGGTCGAGTCCATGAAGATTGCTCTTCAACATCAGCACGTTGTTGCATGCCACACCCAGCTTGACTTGCTGGAACACAGAGTTTCTGGGCTTGAAGGCGTAAGACAGAGACAGGGTACGCAGACGGACGTTTGTTGCAGAGTAGAGGTTTGCCTCACCAATACCCAAGTTGCCTGTCGATCCGGTAAGGGCTGTCCAGTATTGTTGCTGTGTTATTTCCTTGGTGTTGGCAGTGTAGCCGCCCTTGCCGTCGTCCACCACTCCGTCAACGACCATCTTGTCACGCTTGCCGCCAGGAGCCGTCACCCCGGCCACACCATTCCGCTGCAACATCATGTTGGAGCCAGAGAAGATATGCCCGCCAAACCGACCGTCAATCATAAAGCTCAGGGAGAAGTTCTTATAGGTCAGCGTGTTGGTCCACCCCAACAGACAGTCGGCCTGCTGGTCGCCAATCTTTGAAAGCTCGGAGTTGCCCTGTGGAATTCCATCAGAGTTCAACAACAATTTTCCGTAGTACGGACTCTTCTCGTCCGTCACCCGCTTGAACGTTGTTCCCCATATCTCACCGTAATTGCCACCTGCCTTGCCAATAATCTTGAGATTGTCGAATCCACCCAGGATGTACTCGTCGATTCCCTCCGTGAACTCGATGATTTCGTTCTTGTTGTTGGAGAAGTTCAACTGTGAGTCCCACCTGAAGTCCTTGGTCAGCACTGGTGTGGCGTTCAACATAATCTCAAGACCCGAGTTCTGGATGTCACCAGCGTTGATTTTCTTGGAGCTGTGTCCAGAAAGACCATTGATGGGCAGATCCAACAGCTGGCGGCGGGCATTTGACTTGTACCAAGCCACATCCAATCCCAATCTGTTGTCCAGGAAGCGTATCTCAAGACCTGCCTCCCATGAGGAGATCAGCTCACTCCTCACGCTGCTGTCAAAGAGAGTCGAGCCGTCAGAGGCACTTACACCATCTGTGAACGGCACGGTCCCTACTGAATATGTGTTGTACAACTGATACGGGTCAAGGTCGTTACCCACCTGGGCGAATGACACGCGGGCCTTGGCATAGGTAAACCATTTTGGCAATGGGTTGTCCATCTTACTTAACATGTCACTGACAACCCACGACGCACTGATCGACGGATAGAAGTAGGAGCGGTTGTCCTTGCTCAGCGTCGATGACCAGTCATTGCGGAATGTGCCTTCCAGGAATGCCCACCCATCGTAATTGATGCTCAACGACCCATAGAGGGAGTTGGTCTTGCGATGACTGAAGGTAGGATTAATTGAGCGGTTGGACTGGGAACTGTTGGTCAGCCAGAACAAATTGGGAACGATAAGCTCGCTCACCGAGTTTGACAATCCCGTACTCTTGCGCTCCATCAGGTTTCCACCCAAGGTCAATGCTCCACCGAACTTGCCCAGCACATTGTCTTTCTGCGCGGTGAGCAGCAGACTGAAATTGTTCTCATAAAACTTTTGCTCACCAAACGAGTACCTGCCAGTGGCAGAGGAAGGACTGCCGGCATAAAGTTTGGTCTCGCTTTCGGTGAAATAGATGTCGCTACCAGCCTTGGCTTCAGCGCTCAACCAGTCGGTGAACTGATACTTCAGTGAGAAGTTCAACAGGAAGCGGTTGCGCAAGTCCTCGTTGGTGTTATAGTCCTTTGCCCAGTAAGGGTTCTGTCCACTGCCCTTCTCCCACCAATACATCGAGCCGTCAGCGGGGTTCACAGAGTTCTTGAACTGTTTGATGTCCAGCGAGATAGGCATGGTATACATGGTGAAGAAATAGTTGTTGGAGTTGGCGCCTGAGATTGGTCTGTTCTTGGCATACGAGCGGATGTACTGTATCTTTGAGTCCAATGTCCATCGGTCATCCTTGCCGAAGCTCGTAAAGACACGCGACATCAAGTTCGTACGGTTGTAGTCAGCTCCTGGAATCTTGCTGCCATCGTCCATCCGGGTGCCAGACACATACACAGAAGTCTTGTTGAACTGCTGTGAGAAGGCCACGCTCTCGGTGAGGTTGACGCCTGTGTTGAAGAAGTTGTTCACATTATCATAATACCTCATCTGCTGTTCTTTGCCAGCCCAGTCGGTATAAGTCTGCCCGGTGATCTCAGGTCCCCAGTTGCTTCCTGCCTTTGCATTGAAAGTACCTTCCGACCCTTGGCCGAATGTCTTCTGGCGATCGGGATTCATGAAAACGCTCTCTGCGGCGACAGAAGCCGACACCGTGATGCCCAAGCCATTCGACTTGCTTCCTTTCTTGGTCGTGATCAGGATGACGCCGTTGCCTGCCCTGGAGCCATACAAGGCTGCTGCCGAGGCACCCTTCAACACAGAAAGCGAGGCTATATCCTCCGAGTTGATGTCGGCGAGACCATTACCCATGTCGGTACCTGGATTCCAGAAGTCGTTGTTGCCGGTTCCGGTAAAGTTGTCCAAAGGAATACCGTCGACAACAATCAATGGCTGATTGGTGCCGGTCACGGAATTGCTGCCACGCAACTGAATCTTTGACGATCCTGCGGGGCCGTTGCTCGAACGGATAATCTGAAGGCCAGACACCTGTCCGGTAAGGGCATTGGCCAGGTTGTTCTCCCTGGCAGCCACCAGCTGGTCGCCCTTAACTTCCTGAATGGCATATCCCAACGCTTTTTTCTCGCGCTTGATGCCCAATGCGGTGACAACTACCTCATCCAGGCTTTTGCTGTCCTCGGTCAGCACCACCTTGACACTGGCACCCGAGACAGTCACCTCCTGAGTCTGGTATCCTACATAAGAAATACGCAGTCTGTCACCTCTCGACGCTTGCAAAGAAAAGTTGCCATCGATGTCGGTCACCGCTCCTTGTGAAGCTCCCACGATGGAGACGGTAACACCCACCAATGGCTCACCTGACGGATCCGTCACATGGCCTTTTACGGTAATTGCCTGTTGCTGTGCAGTTGTCAGCTGACCAGCTGGCACAATCCCGCCATTTGATGCATGAACAGGGAAACATGCAAATAAACTCAAGGCTAATCCTAAGGCTTTCAAACCAATAGAGGACACTCCACTCTCCCCGAGAGAGCATCCATTCAAACCTACCTTTAAATGCTTCATGTTAGTTTAAGATTAAAATTAATAAAAGATATGGTTGCAAAATTCACTACATCAGTGATATATTTGGTAAAGATACGAAAAGAACGCAATTAACGTTGCTTACACCATGTTAAATATCGTTAATCAGCTGGTTTTAGCTTGATATCATGGTCAGCTGGGTTGTTTGCTGGCTGAAATTGCACAGAAGTGCATTCACAAACGTTAAGGCTGGTTCTATAAATTAGCTTTGTTAGATTTTGAGCTTATTTTTGAGGTCAAAATGCAAGAGAGTGAAGGAGTGTAGCGAGCTACACGACTGAACGAACTTACATTTTGAACAAAAAAGAAGCCAAAAGATAACAAAACGTATTTCATAAACATTTGATGACTGTGTGCGGTGGTAATTTATAGAACCAGCCTTAAGAGGAAACTGAGCGGTTGCACCCGAGTGACAGCCGCGGTGTTTAATCCTGATAGAACATGCGTTTCACCCTGTTGCGCACTCCCGTGAGCACCTTGTAGGGGATGGTGCCGAGCCAGTTGGACAGGACGGTTACCGATGGAAGTTTTGCGTGTTAACAAACCTTTCGTTTGTTAAAACGATTCGTTTTTCTTGACAAAATAAAATCATGAAATAGATGATGACGAGGGCTTTTTTGGGTGTTCTAAGCCGTAAAATCATCACCTTGTTCCGTCATTCATATCC
>CAMQBP010000075.1 GCA_946999025.1 uncultured Prevotella sp.
AGAGCGGCATCCGACTTGTCTCCGTGTGTTAGCCTTTGCAAACATAGTAACTTTTGATTTTATAAGTTAATACTCTTGTTTGTTTGCAGTTGCAAAGGTAGGACTTTTTTCGTCCATGAAACTGGGCGACTTGGTAAGTTGCCAGTTTATGATGAACGAGAAAGGAATGTAACACTCTCATAATAAGCATTATACACAATTTCTCCTTTGCCTACCTTTGTAACTCTTCTGTAATTTTCTCTACCACTTTATACATACGAGAAACCGATGGCAGGCCGTGCCTTCCTATTCTGTATGTTCTCTTCGTGGCAATACTTCTGCACTTTACCATAGAGATTGTCGCTCTCACCGTAGAGAATGCTGTCCACCAACAGCTTGCGTGCAATGTTCTCTATCTGTCCGCCGCTGAAGTCGTGTTCCTTGGCGATGTTCAGAGCCGCACCGTCTGTAAGAGCGGGGATGGCACTCTTCCATATCTCCTTCCGCACTGCGGGCGTAGGCTTCTCGAAGCGGATTTTGTATAGGAACCGACGCTCAAAGGCCGAGTCCATATTGGTTTCGAGGTTGGTCGTGGCAATGAGGATGCCCTCGAAGTTCTCCATTTCCTGAAGGATGATGTTCTGTATGGAGTTGTGCATGCTGTCCACCGAGTGCTCCACCTTGTCGAGACGCTTGCCAATGATGGCGTCGGCCTCGTTGAAGAGCAGAATCGGGCAGACTTCCTTCCCCTCTGCCGCAGCATGGTACTCGTCGAAGAGCGCCTTGACGTTCTTCTCCGTTTCACCCACATACATATCCTTGAGCTGCGAGAAGTCCACTTGCATGATGTCGCGCCCCGTCTGCTTGGCGAGCTGCAACACCGTCTCGGTCTTGCCCGTGCCCGGTGCACCGTAGAACAGACAGGCAAAGCCCTGGCGCATGCCGTGCTGCTTGAGCCGTCGGCAGATTTGCTTGAACGACTTGATGGAAAGCAAATCAGTTAGGCGGTTCACCTGTGCCTCCACTTCCTTATCGTAGTAGAGATGCTTGGCGGCGATGGCCTTATGCTCCACCATGCTGCTTCCGTCACCGCCATAACGCTGTTTGAATTCACAGAGCAGCTGCTTGGTGGCTTTTCGTGTGAGCGTGATGCTATTCTTGTCTACCACGCCGTCGACAAAAGCATACTCTATGAGCTTGGCCCTCTGCAGATGGCTCCTTCCATTATGGATAGCTATGGCCAACATGTCGGCACTGAAATCTTCAAACAGGTGATCCAGTACCGTCAGTTCTAAACGCTTGCCATGAAACATCTCGAAGCAGGTCAGGCTGACGAGCAGTGCCCACTCGTCTTCATCGATACGCTCGCGCTGCTCAACGAGTCGCTGCGCCACCTTCAGGTGCATATTGTCTTTTGCCAGTGCTATAGCGTCCTCCGCAAACAAATGGCAGGGCTGCCCACAACTGTGCCACGTACGCATAAGTTCATCCATCTCACGCATGAATATATAAAACGAGAGTTTGCGCTTCCGCTTAGGTGAGAATGGGCGGTTTTTGCGCAAAGCCTCCAGACTCTCCTTGGGTACCTCGTAGGCTACGCCTGAATCCTTGTCATAATTATGTGAATTCGAGCGGCGAATATACCGTTTTTCCTCAATGACATCAATATCCTCCTGATACTGGGCAAAGCGCACTATACGTGCCCCTGTATAGTTACAGAGGGCTTGCATGTCTATCTTCCATTTGTCATAGTTGTCGATGAATAACGAATAGAACACCGCCTGACTGGGAGAAATCTGCAAACGATTGCCGAGCCGTGTAGAGACAGGTGCAATCTGCTGAAAGAAGTCGTCACTCAACTTGCAGTCACGGGCGTGCTCTATCACAATCTCCATGAGCTGGAGCAGGTTCATTTTGTCCAACTCGGCAGCTGTGGGAAGGTTGTACGACTTCAATGCAGTTTCACACATTGTCTCTTGCTTACTCATTTGTCTTACTGTCATTTGTATATTGTTTTCTGTTTGTTTCTATTCGTTGTAGGATTCTCTTATCTTATGCCGTTCGTCCTTTGCCGCGCAAGGGGCAGGATATACTTTAGAGAATACCCAACCTCTCGGCCACCGTCTGCAGGTCGTCAGCTATGTAGCGAGCCTTGGCTTCATCATAACGGTTATTAATCTTGATGAAAGGAGGCCAATAGTTGATAAAGGTGAACAGTGCATCTTTCTGCGTGTTGCCTTGCTCATCGACCGTGTTACAGCCGTTGGAGCCGCTCAACGGACTGCCATGAAAATGATAAACCAGTCTGATGCTACCATTCTCATCTCGCACTACAGCATTGTCAAGCGAATGTGTGTCGCTCCTTGTGTTCCTTCTCTCTCTCTCTTTGGCCTTCTGGTCCATGAGCTCCAGCCACTCAAGCCAGATACCAAGTGTGGGATTCATAAAGCCCGAACGCCCGGTGTAGAAGATACCGTTTCTGATGGGTACGGGGGACAGAAACATACGGCTATCGGCCATAATCTCAGCGCGATGCTGGTAGAACGCCACAGCATGCTTCAAAAAGAAGGCTTCGGCGTCGTTGAACGTTTTCTTGTCTTTGATTTCGGCCTCTGTAAGAGGAGCTTTCGTTGGAGCTGCCTTGAGAGCGAGATACTTGCCGGTGGTGTCGAGCTTCAGTTCGTCTGCTGGTACGTCTTCTGGTGCGTCTGGCTTCAATGCGCAGTCTAAAACGGCTCCGTTAAGGAGTACGATTTTCCCTTCGGGATGAACAAACTCTGGTTCTTGTTCTTGTATCATATTAGTGATATTTATAAGTTTGACAATTCGTTTTGAAAAGAGTCTCCCACTGCTTGCTTTTCAGCAAACAGCTGGCAGGACTTGTATGATAATATATAGTAACGCTTGGTAATGTGGTGGCTGGAATTCAGTGTTAATCACCTTGATCCCATCCCCAGTAGGCTTCCTCCTCATTCTCTGTGAGGTGCATATCTTCTGCGAAGTATCCTTTTTTGTCACCGATTCACACATAGAAAGCCTCATCGGGTTCGGTGATGAGGAACTCGTCGATGACAGCTGGGATAATAGTTCTGTCGGTATACATCACGCCTTGCTTCTGTCCTATACTATAGGTCATGACGACTCCGCCTTGGTAGGTAATGTCGTTGCAGATGCAGTCGAGAATGACCTTACCTTTACTGTCAATCATACCTCTCTTATCACCCTTTTGAGTGATATAAAAGGGACTGAACAGGTCCTTTACTATGTCGGTGTACTCGGGGTGCTGGGCTTTCAGATTTTCAATCTTCATGTTAGCTTTGTTTTATGGTTTAACTTTCTTGTTTTGACGATGCAAAGGTACGACTAAACTATGACTTCGTTTTGGCTTACTTTGCAAGTCGCGATTTTTTAAGATATTACGTTGTTACGTATATTGTTGATTATATGGTATTTACAAACTTACGGCTTTGCGACTATCTGTAATTGGTTTGTAATTTTCTGGGATTCTCCATCTCCTTTACTAATAGCTTTCTGCCAATCGGATGCGCTCTTCGATGTCGGGATGAGTGTCGAACAGATGCTCTATCCAACCGAACATAGGGTGGCTGCCCATGGCTTTGTGATAGAAAAACAATTGGGCAATATCCTCTCTGGCAATGTCGCCAAGGGCTGGCCTACCCGATATGATGCGCAGGGCCTCGGCAAGCGACTGTGAATCGCTGGTGAGCATCACGCTACCTGCATCAGCAAGGTATTCACGCTTACGGGATAGGGAGAAATGGGTGATGAGCGTAAAGAAGTAGGTAACACCGACAAAACCTCCGATCACGACTAAGAACACCAATCCAATGATCATGATGATGGTATCTTCGTCCTTCGACTTCTTCGAGTCCCCATCGGATGCTATCAGCCCTATCCCAAACAGGAGGACCAACAGCGAGGCATAATAGAGGATGCCTACAAAGATGATGGAGACGATGGCCAACCGTGTGTCGTGATTACGGATATGCGAGAGTTCATGCCCCAACACGGCAGACAGTTGACGGTCGTTCAGCTTACTGAGCAGTCCCGTGGTGACGGCAATGGTATAGTTCTTCTCGTTGATGCCACAGGCGTAGGCATTCATTTCGGGGGTGTCAATGATGTCAAGGCTTGGCATAGGCATACCCGCCGAAAGCGTGAGCTGCTTCATCAGCCGTGTGAGGCGTGTGAGCTGCTTGCCTTCCGCCATGGGACGGGCACCGGTGGCTCGCCGTACCATCTCCACATTATAGAAATAGGCAATGACAAACCATAGACCGACGATTCCCAACACCCACGGCAGCACCGAAAGCATACTCTCGTTCACCTCCGACCAATGCACAAAGTGCTCCGTCTCGTCACCGTCATGCCGTGTGTTGCCGAGATAGTTGAAGGTGACGGTGAGTGACCACACCAACAGAATGATGTATGTGGGGAACATGGAAAGAAGAAACCACGTCTTACGTCGGTTGTCTCTGATTTGCTGTTGTAAACTTACGAATGTCATATGCTGTGTCTGTTATTAAAATTTTACTTCTGCCGGTTTGTCCAATTCTCTGCGTTCTTCTTCGCCCACGTCAAACATGGTCTCGCGTCTGAAACCGAAATGAGAGGCGAGCAGATTGCTCGGAAAGGTCTCCACGGCATTGTTGTACTCACGTGTCGCCGAGTTGAAGAATCGTCTGACGGCACTCAGGTTGTACTCTATCTCGGAGAGTTGCGACTGCAACTGCAGAAAGCCTTGGTTCGCTTTCAGGTCGGGGTACCGTTCCAACACCACCTTCAGCCCCGAGAGCAGATGGGTGAGGTTGTTTTCTGCCTGTACCTTCTCCGACACGCTGCTTGCCTTGATAGCTGCAGAACGGGCCTCGATGACACGCTGCAGCGTATCGCGCTCATATATGGCATAGCCCTTCACCGTCTCTACAAGATTGGGTATCAGGTCGTGCCGCAGTTTGAGTTGTACATCGATATTACTGAAGGCATTCTCACGGTTGTTACGCAGCTCAACGAGCGTGTTGTACAGGCTGACGAGCCATAGCACAAGGATGGCGATAACGGCTAAAAAGAGGATATATTTGAACATAATTGGTGATGTTTAAGTTTGAAATATGGGTGTATCTCTCTGCTGAATACCTTACATAGCGTGATACTTGTCAAGCAGTTCTTGGATTTCCTTGAAATCACCTTCCAAATACCCATTGCGATATGCCTCAATTCCACCATTAAAGAACCCCTTAAAACCGCTTGCGTTTTCATAACGCTTATGTGGTGTGAACGTTCCGCAGAGTTGATAATCCTCGTCAAGATGCAAGGTTTCGTAGAGCCACTTGCTGGCTGTGCGGTTGTAACTCTCGATCTTCTTGTTGATCTTCTTCAGAATTTTTTCTTTCATGTCTGTGTATTTTATTAAATTAAACAATCGATAACTTATCTTTCATAGGCTTGCATAAGTTCCACTATGCAGTGGTATTCCCGTGCGAGCCACCGGTTGCGTCGCCGCTCCCGATGTCGGAGCAGCCAACCAAGTATGCCATGGCGGTCTGCATACTGCTCCTTGGACTTGAAGAATCCGCAGAGCTTGTCGTCCTCGTCAAGGTGGAGGGTGGATAATTCCAGTAGATGGAACGGATGTTGTATCTTATGATTCGCTTTAAAGCTTCTTTCCTAATCTGTGCCTTGGTCATCATTTGTCGTTGTCTTTCAGGTTGGAAATTCATACTTGTCGGGCTGCTCGTCATAGCCGAAGACGGCCTGAACGATGAAGCAATACCGCTCACTGGGATGGGTGCCTAAAGCCCATTCCACAGGACAGCCTTGGGGAAGGATGTCGAACAGGCTACGGATTTGCTCGGTCTGCATCTGTCTGAACTCGTCAAGGTCGCGGGCCACCAGTTGTATGATGGCTCTCTTGGCGGTACGAATCTCGGGGGCAAGTACCTTTAAGGTAGGTGCAAGCTGCTCGAAACTCGACACGCGGCAGAGACTCTTGCCCACAAACCTACTTTCGTCTACAAGCTGGTCGATGCTCTTCTGACTTACGGGTATCAGTGATGTCTTGGCCGTACCGTTGAAGGTCTTGTAAGTAAAGCCTTTCCAAAACCTTCTCGACGGTTCGCTGATCACTTCTCCGAGGGTCAGCACCAGTTCTTTTGTTAAAACCATACTATTCATCTTCTTCGTCTGCTAAGGGTTTAATTTGCTGAATGGGGCCGTCTTCGTTGCCGAGCAGCCAACAGCTGTACCACTCGCAATGCTTCTCAAAGCGGTGGTGCCACAACACATGGGGTGTGGTGAGCATGGGGATGCCCTCCATCAGACCGTACTCGGGAAACTCCTTCACGATGATGTCAGCGTAAGGCAGTGCATGGGCATTAGGGGGACACTTGTCGCCGGGCAGTGGCCGCTCATAGGTGCTGATGAGATCCTCATATTCGATCACCACCTGTCCGTCAATGGTCTGCATGTCGTAGAAGCCGCCGCCGTAGTAGACGGGACGCTCCTCGTCCTTCAGCGCAGGACAGTTGCGCACGATGCGTGCCCAGTCGCTTGGAAAAACGGTACACGACAACACGCCATAGAGGAAGACCTCGGTGTCGGTGAGGTTGTAGCTGAGGATATTGCCAAACAGATGCTTCAAGTCGTGGGCATGGCGAATCTCTCGTGCCACACGTGCGATACGGCCGGTGCCAAGGATGGCACGCTCCACGTCGGGAATCGCCACGGTGTACTTAGACTTGAAGTTGCCGCGCAGGCAGAACAGCTGTCGGGCTATCGTGCTGAGCAGCTCTCTTTGCTCCCGGTTATGGATCAGCGGCTGACAGAATTCAGTTATGTCCTCACCGTTCACGGTATAGTCGGCTATCATGATTGTTAACTCCTGTGACCAGGTGTCGAGTTCGGTCTCCTCGCGCAGCGATGCAACGTCGGGAGAGCTGGGACTGTCGTAGAAACGATTGAAGATCTTGAGACGGTCGGCATTGAACTGCTCACGGTCGAGAAACTCGGCATACTCAATATGCTTACTTTTCTTATAGAGTGCCTCGGCTATGAGGCCCGCAAAAAAGTGGTCGGCGATGCTCAGGGGGGTGCGCTGAATCTTGTTGTTCATATCTGCTATGTTTTCTGTTGTTTGATTTTTGTTATATAATATAAGGTGGTAAAAACTGAAGCCTTGGCTTGCTCCCTTTAGAATGGGAGCAGCTGGGCCTTGGCTGTTTCTGTGAGGCTGAACATGGCTGAAGGCTTGGAGTAAGGCGATGGTACCACCTCGATATATCCGCGCTGCACTAATGCGTTCTCGCCGGAGGTGAAGGAGAGGATGGCCTCTGTGTCCTCGCTGTGGCTGCCTAACACGTCATGAAACTTCACGGTCGATACCTCTGTGCAGTGGTAATTCATGGCCAAGTGACAGAAGTAGTTGAGCAGCACGAAGTCTCTGTCGCTGAGCTGTTCCTTCAGTCGGAGCATTTCCTTGATATAGCCGGTATACGAGCCTGTGGTCTTATACAACTTCAGTAGCAACTCCACGATGGTGTCTCTGCGTTCCTTCGTCGTCATGCCGTCTGCGCTGCGTGCAAAGATCAGCTCGATGGCGGTGAAAAGGCGGTGGATGTCCATGTCGCCCTGTTCCGCATGGGGCGTAAGACGGTTGTTCTTCAACTGCTCGATCACACAGTAGGGAATGCGGTAACCGCTGCGGCGCACCATACGCTCATAGTGTGGGAGGATCAGTCGACGCTCTACCAACACATCGAAGTCTGGCAGGTACTTCATAAGTGTGATAAGCGGCATGTCGAGCCAATGTTGTACGTCGCGCAGCATGATGACGGGACGGTCGGAGAGGTTGGTCATGACCGAGAGGAGGATAGCCTGAATGGGCGAAAGACCGGTGTGCTGCTCCACATAGCTGATGTAGGGTGCGGCCTCTTTGTAAAACTGGTCGTTCAGCTCCGAGTCTTCGCTCATGAGTACGATCTGCTCCATGGCGGTGAGAAGGTTCATTGCGCTTGTTTCGTTCATAGGGTTCTGGTTCTCGAAAAGTGTGTTGTCTGCCATTATTTTTTACGTTTAATATTTGACTATCAGTAAGTTGTGTTCTATTTGCTGAATTGTTATAGGCGTGAGTTGTCCCTGACTTAGCCTTTTGAGCTATGCGAAATGGGGGTGACAATGTCGGTAGATACGAGCTCTGCCAACCTGTCGGAAGCCTAAATTAAATTATGCTTGGGTATGGAGGGATAAGGCTCCAAACTCCTTGAAGTCGGTCTTAAACAAGATGCGGTTCTGAGGGTCGCGCTTGTCGATGCCTCCCTTGCTGGTGGGATTGGCGGGGTTGATGCCCTGTGCCTCGCCGATGCTGTCGAAGAGGCGGATGCCCTGCATGGTGAGTTCGATGGTGGCTGCCGGACTATCCTTCCTGCTCTCGATGAGGATAACGGGGGTTCCTTCGGGCAGAAGGGCAAGCAGGCGGTCGGCCACGTTACGCTCGCGAGGAGTAACAAACAGTACGACGGCGGTGTCGGCTGGGCAGCCCTTCTTTCCTAAGTGGTTGGAAACGAAGAGGAAACGACCGTGGCAGAAGTTGCGGTAGTCGGATAGCTGCACGCTGGCCATGCCCGACTCGACCATGCGG
>CAMQBP010000076.1 GCA_946999025.1 uncultured Prevotella sp.
CTACTCAAAAGCTCCCATGCGAAGTATGTTCACCTCTTCTTCTGTCAAGAACCGCCAGTCGCCTCGACGAAGGTTTTTCTTCGTCAAGCCAGCGAACTGAACGCGATCCAGCTTGATGACGCGATAGCCCAGACTTTCGAAGATGCGACGAACGATACGATTTTTACCGCTATGAATTTCGATGCCCACCTGGTTTTTATCGGTATCATGCGCATACTCAATGGCGTCTGCATGCACCTCGCCGTCTTCCAGCTCGATACCTTCTGCTATCTTTTGCATGTCGTGAGCCGTCACATTCTTGTCCAAGAACACATGGTACACCTTTTTCTTTAAATACTTGGGGTGGGTCAGTTTGCTGGCCAGGTCACCGTCGTTTGTCAGCAACAGCACACCCGTGGTGTTACGGTCCAGTCGTCCAACCGGATAGATGCGCTCGGGACACACGTTCTTCACCAAATCCATCACCGTCTTACGCTGCTGTGGATCATCGCTGGTGGTGACGTAGTCTTTCGGCTTGTTGAGCAACACATAAACCTTTTTTTCCAGAGATACCGGCTGATCATGGAACACTACCTCATCGGTGCGCATGACCTTGGTTCCCAACTCTGTCACCACTTCACCGTTCACCTTGACCACACCGGCTTGTATGTACTCATCGGCCTCGCGACGACTGCAAACACCAGCATTCGCCAAAAACTTGTTCAGACGAACGGGTACGGTGGGATCTACATGCTGTTCACTGTATTCAATGCGCTTCTTCAGGCTATACTTGGCATTGGGATCGTAATCGGGCGTACGCTGACGATAGCCGCCACGATTGTTGTAGCCACCATACTGCTGTCGGCTTCTATTGCCGTAACCACCCCGATTGTAGCCACCTTGCTGACGAGGTTGATAACCACCTTCGCCATCGTTGTTGTAACGTGGACGATAACCGCCCTGCTGACGAGGTTGATAGCCACCTTCGCCATTATTGTTGTAACGTGGACGATAACCGCCCTGCTGACGAGGTTGATAGCCTCCTTCGCCATCATTGTTGTAACGGGGACGATAACCGCCCTGCTGACGAGGTTGATATCCACCCTCACCATCATTGTTGTAGCGCGGACGATAGCCACCCTGCTGGCGGGGTTGGTAACCCTCACTGCGATAACGGGGACGATAACCGCCTTGCTCACCATGCTGATTGAAGCGGGGACGATAAGCACGTTGCTGTGCGCCACCCTCCTCATTGGTCTGCAAATTGCTGCCAAAGCCTTCTGGACGGAAGCCCCCTGCTTGGTTTGATCGATCTGGGCGATTGCTGCTGTATGTTCGTTGACTCTGGATTCGGGGACGACGTGTCCGCTCTCCTCCGCCATGATAGTCGCGTTGATTGTTGTCTGCCTGATTCTCATAGCCCTCCCGAGCTGAATCTCGCTGTTCTGATGATTGTTCTTGAAGATTTTTGTTTAATTCTGAATCCATAATTTTTTGTTCTTTTTCTTTTTTAACCATAAGCCTCACGGCCTCATTTCTACTTTCTCGAATGGAGATGACCAGCTCCGAGCGAGCCATCCCTCTAAAATCATTTTTGTTACTTTCTACCTTATTATATATATCTACTTATTATTTTGATTTCACGCTATCACATGTAGCCTTCATATTTTCTCAACGAGCCAGTTATACACCTGTATAGTTGTGAGGTGTGATGGCCATCAATTCGGCTTTCACCTCATCACTGACATTCAGTCCTTGCACGAACTCGTGAATGGTTTGCTCGGTCATTTTCTGATTGGTGCGCGTCAGGGCCTTCAATGCCTCGTAAGGATGCGGATAAGCCTCTCGACGAAGAATGGTCTGTATGGCCTCTGCCACGACAGCCCATGTATTGTCCAAATCCTCACTAAGTCGGTCTTCGTTCAAGATGAGCTTGCGAAGGCCTTTCAGCGTACTTTGAATGGCGATGACGGTGTGTCCCAATGGAACGCCCACGTTACGCAAGACGGTAGAGTCCGTCAAGTCGCGCTGCAACCTGCTCACAGGCAGCTTCTGCGCCAAGAATTGCAGAATGCAGTTGGACATGCCTAAGTTGCCCTCACTATTTTCAAAGTCAATGGGATTCACCTTGTGAGGCATGGCACTCGACCCTACTTCGCCAGCCTTGATTTGCTGTTTGAAATATTCCATGGAGATATACATCCAGAAATCTCTGTCCAAGTCGATGATGATGGTGTTGATTCGGCGGATGGCATCAAACACTGCCCCCATGTTATCGTAATTGCTGATTTGGGTGGTAAACTGCTCACGGTGCAATCCGAGCACTTCTTCTACGAAACGGTTACCAAATGCTTTCCAGTCGATAGACGGATAAGCTACATGATGCGCGTTGTAATTGCCAGTTGCCCCGCCAAACTTCGCACTCATCTTGCAGGCCTTCAACTGCTCCAACTGCTCGCGCAGGCGGTAGGCGAACACCATGATTTCTTTACCCAGGCGGGTGGGCGACGCAGGTTGACCGTGTGTTTTGGCCAACATCGAAACGTCTTTCCATTGATCCGCATATTGCTCCAGCTGACCAATCAGCTCTTCCACCTGCGGAACAACTACCTCTGCCAGTGCCTCTTTGATAGACAGTGGCACGCTGGTGTTATTGATGTCTTGCGACGTTAAGCCAAAATGGATGAATTCCTTGTAAGCGTCCAGTCCACCAATCTTGTCAAATTCTTCTTTCAGGAAATACTCCACGGCCTTGACATCATGGTTGGTCGTACGCTCGATATCCTTGACACGCTGGGCGGATGCCTCATCAAAATGCTGGTAAACATCCCGCAAACGACTGAACAGCTCTTTGTCGAACGACGCCAACTGCGGCAAGGGCAACTCGCATAACGCGATGAAATATTCTACCTCAACGCGTACACGATAACGAATAAGTGCGTACTCAGAAAAATAATCGGCCAAGGCAACCGTCTTGTTCCTATAACGTCCATCTATCGGTGAGATGGCGGTCAATGCATCCAGTGTCATATCTACAATCTTGTCTTAGGCGACAAAATTACGAATTAAAATCGATATAGCAGGCGAAGTTTCTATAAAAGTTACTTAAAATAATATGTACAAACGCCTAATTCTGTTGCTCTAGTCTTAACATCTCTGATTGTTATGCCAATACGAGATATGCTAAGACCCTCTTTTATATATTGTAGCGAAATAGGCTTTCCATAGAATGCACAGAGCATCTGCAAGCATACGGCTCCACAGTCTGTACTCTCCATTTGCCAAAACAATTTAAATTTTTTCAAAACTCGCTTTTAATAATTAATATCAATTCCTCGTTCTATACCCTCATTGTTCAAGGAACGTTTGGTATTGTTTCGTTTCTTGCCAAAATCAAGTCTATAACTCACGCCCAACAACAGCATATTAGCATTGTCCCTGATACATTGGCTGTATTCTTCGGGATGGACGTCTGATACGACTATATTCTCATAAACACTGCCTCGCTTTGTGAACATGTTCACCCCCGTAAGTGAAAAGTGCCAGTTCTTATGCTTATACTGAACCTTGATTGTGTTCCACCTATCCTTTGTGCTGTATGAGTTTCCTGACAAATTATAGTCGGGCTGTATCTGATACATAGCAGTTATGAGCCAATTTCCGAAAGACAACGCCCCATTCAGGGATGCGTACAGCCGATTCCTGACATATTATCCGTCATGGTGATATGTAAATTATTCCAACCTACGTTCCCCCATACTGTCGCAAACCCGAAAAGTTCTTGTGCCGCTAAGTTCAACTCAAGATTGAATTGGTCGTTGTGCTGTCCGTTAACAGGGCGACTCATAAACATGTCATAATACGGACTTGAAACATCACTGATATAGCTATAAGCATAATAGATAGGCTTCTGTGTCCTGCTGTAAGAAGCCCACAAAGAGCCCGTAAAACGTTTATCGGCATATCGTACATATACCCTGTTCCTAATATAGGAAGACGGTTTCAGGTCTGGGTTACCCTGCCGGATGGTAATGTCGTCAACCCTTTGTATCAAGGCAGACTGCTGCGTAACTGACGGCAACGACGGTTCGAGCATCAGCAGATAATTCAACGTCAGACGTTGTGATAGCGGATAATTGGCAACGATGTTTGATTTCAGCCTTACAGCATCTGTCTTGTACGAGTTGTTGTTGGCACGATTGTAAATGCCGATAGCACTTAGACTGTAAATCACACGCTTGATTTTTCCCTGGAGTTGACCATACACCGACAGCCTGTTCTGAGTGATTTTACCCTTACCTAAAATCCCATTCTCTGTCTGTTCGTTGTCGGTACTGTTATAATACTCCTTGATTCCCAAGGCTGCGACAAGGTTCTTGAGGGTTTTAGAATACATAATATCGGCAGTTAAACGCCACGACTTATCGTTTGTTAGCGACAGTACGGAATCATCGGGCAACGGCCTTTGATATAAGTTGATGTATCGACGGTTATAATCGCCCGACCCATATATGCCATACACATTGGCTTCAATGTATTGTGTCTCGTCTATCTGCTTCCTAAAGAACAAATCGATACTGGGCGAACTGTATTTCAATTTTTTGTGCGTCAAGTTCTGATATTGTGACAGGTTACCCATATATTGCTGCGTGTTCCATGAATCTTCATCCATCTTTTGATTCTCAATTCCAAAACCGGCCTTTGCCGCAAAAACCGTATTAGGATCATGCATATAGGTATAACCCAATGATATCGTATTCCACCAGTAGCGGAAGTCGCCGGGTATTCCGTTTCTTTCTCTCAAGACTGGGGCATTCCGTCCGATAAACTCACTGGAAGAGTTTATTTCCCTCTCATCGTAATCTCTCCAGTTGGTGCTATAATTGAGTTCCCATTCGGATTTCTTGCGATAATACCCCAAACCAATATTGCCATTGAGAAAACCTGCATTAGCCCCTGTCAGCACATTGGCGATGACCGATCCCCCATCACCTCTCGGATTGAGTATCACATTAATCACCCTGCGGTTTTCATATCTTACGTCAGGATTGTCATGGTATTCAATACGTAAGATACGTTGCGGGTTTAACGCCAAGAAATGACTTAGACTACACGGCCTTCCGTTAATCTTAAAAACAGGTGTCGCATTATCGACCTGAACCGTTTGCAAAGACTCGTTCACCGTCAATCCCGGCATTTTATATTGCATGTCGCTCAACAGTGACAAACCGTTGGCTGCCCGGTCCAACTCCTTTCTTGACGGGATGATGATATACCTGTCCGGCTTTTGAATGACCGTTTGGGCAGTGACAACAACCTCTCCCAAACTTACTTCCATGGGTTTAAGTTCTATTGTACCCAAATCTACAAACTCACCGTCAGTACCAGATATCCTGATGTAGACCGTGGTATAATCCTCTTTCGATATTTCGATTGCCAATATAGAATCGGTAACGTTTGCCGATGAAAACTTCCCCGATGGGTCGGTTTCAACCCCGACAACCACCTTCTTCATACTGTTACGTCCGATAACCAAGGCTTTCCGTATCGGTTTACCCTTTTCGTCAACCACAAATCCTTTTACTACATATGCATGCAAGAATATGGATTGCAATAACATAACCAAAACAAAAAATATCTTTCGCATAGCCTAATTTTATTGTTAGTATAATTGAGAACAAGAGTTCTATATAGTTAATGAGAAAAATGGTTGAGTTCCATCATTCTATTCCATCTGAACTTTATATTAACGTGAGTTCGACGAATTATAAGTGTCTATAAATTTGGTGATTAGCGAAATTTGTTGTAACTTTAAGGTGTTGATTTACAAACAATTACAAACAAAAATCGCTATGATCACCGAGGACAAAGTTACTGAAATATTTTGTATGGCAGATGATTTCTGCAAGTTTTTTGATGCAATGGTGGCAAAATATACGCGGCACTGTCAGTCAGAGTTGAGGTTGCTCATGAGTTGATGAGTTCGTGAGTTCTCGGATAGTGTCTTTCGTTGATATTTTTTACCGAATAATGCCCTAAAAATGGCACTTGAAAATCTTCAATCTAAGAAAAAACAATAGGCTAGGAGGAAGCAAATGAGAGATGATTGGGCAAGAAAAAGCAACATTCCAAATAAAAGCAATAAGTTTAGCCCGCAAGAAGCATCCTTTTGACCCGCTATCTACACGCTATTGTGCGATGAAAGCATGCCTATACCAGCCGTCAGCACCTGCTTTTGGCGGGTATAATGGAGAAAATGAAACTGCATAGCAATATCGGAAACGCATAAACAACTGTGTATAAGCGAGATACAAAAGTTGCGCATGCTTGGCGTATTTACACTCACAAGACGGGTTGGTTATCTACACGCCAAATATGAAGAGGCAAGGTGTCAAGAAAAATTCATTCGCAAGGCCAAACAAACATTTTGTTGAAGCCCACCTGCATGAAATTAGTCTGGGGCATTTTTTACACACCTTTTGAAAACTTCGTTCTACCAGAATGTCCTCACATCTTGCCGAAAAAAGAAAGCCCAAGAGCATACTTGCTGCCCTTGGGTACTTCTGGCCTTTACTTTTTCGGTAAAGCCTTATTTACATTCACAAAACAGCCAGTCTCGTGGCTTTAGTATTCGTCTTCGTTAAACAGGAAATCTTCTTTGGTAGGATAATCAGGCCAAATATCTTCGATGCTGTCATAAACATCCCCTTCATCCTCTATTTCCTGCAAATTTTCCAGCACTTCCAGTGGAGCACCCGAGCGGATGGCATAGTCAATCAGCTCATCTTTCGTTGCAGGCCAAGGTGCATCTTCAAGTTTAGAAGCAAGTTCAAGTGTCCAATACATAGTTTATTAAAATTAGATGTTAATCATTTTGCGTGCAAAAATAATGATTTTTCTATAATCACCAAGAAAGTTCCCACTTTTTTTCCATTACATTCTCATTAAAGTTGGTTTTTCTGGCCAAGACAAACAAATAATCGGACAATCGGTTCACAAAAGCGAGGATTTCCAACCGCATGGGATGCGCTTCGTTCAACGACACCATGCGCCGTTCTGCACGTCGGCACACGGTTCTGCACACATGAGCCTGCGCGCTGGCAGGACATCCTCCTGGCAACAAAAATGTTTTCTGGGGTGGCAAGGCCTGCGTCATCATGTCAATCGCTTGCTCCATCTCGTTGACTTCTTCTGGCTTTAAGCGAAAGCGATCGGCCTGAGCCGGATGCTGCGGATCGCAGGCCAGATAACTGCCGATGACGAACAAGTTGGACTGTATACGCTGAACGAAAGCCTTGTCGGCAGCATCAGTCAGCAAGGTATCGAGCACGCCAAGATGCGCATTGAGTTCGTCCAGCGTTCCGTACGTTTCAATGCGCAGGTCATCTTTTTTCACCCTGGCACCGCCGATGAGCGCCGTTGAGCCACCGTCGCCGGTCTTTGTATATATTTTCATTGCATCTGACATTTAGAAATTGATGATATAGACTTGTTTTGATTTGGTATGATCAAAAAAAATGATTCCGCAATCATAGAGGTCAAAGGCCACACCGGTACGTGCGTCGTTGATTAGCTCTTTCCACCACACTTTGGCCTTTTTAGAGGCGTAGATTCCCTCAACGATGAGCACCGAACGCTCGTGCGCCCTGCTGACAAAGGCTTCGCACATGGGCCATCGGTCATCCTCCATGGCCATCACCAGCACGTCTGACGCCGCAACCTTGTCCACCTGACCTACCTCATCGCCATCAACGAGGATGGCTGTGCGGCATCCTGTCTGAATATAGGCTCGGTAGACATCATTTCGGTGCGTACACAGTGCCCACTGCCTGGCCTGCATCGCGTTGGCAATGCGAAAGTACAGGCGTGCCAGCTTCAGCGTCAACCGGTCCTCATGTGGGAAGGCATGCTTCAAATCAGCATAAGCGTCATAAGGATGATGCGCATTGATGATTTCTCTATCAAACCGATAGGCTGACGGCGACTGTATACCAAAGCCCCGCGAATGTGTGAAACGATGCATGAAAACCATACTCCGCTTGAACCAGTAACGTAGGGAAGACAAACCGTGAACCATGATTGCTGTTTATTTGGAAATAACCAAGGTAGCCCCTGGCGAGCGTGTATAAAATACAAAGAGAGGCGTTCCACCTCGTGAAACACCTCTCTCATGATGTAATATCTTATATAAGATAAGATTTAAATAAATTACTCAGAAACCTGAACAGTAGCACGACGGTTGAATGAGATTGGAGAAAGCTCATCAACACCACCGTTACCCTTGGTAGAGATGTTGTCGCGGCTTACGCCCATCTTAACAAGCTCGTTAGCAACTGTCTTGGCACGCTCTTCTGACAACCACTGGTTGTACTTAGGCTTACCAGTTGCGCTGTCAGCATAACCGTTAACCATCAAGCGAGTGTTGTTCTCCTTAGCATACTTAGCAACAGCCTGTACGTTTACGAGATCCTTCTGAGAAGCGATGTTTGTCTTGTTGATGTTGAAGAATACAGATACTGGAGTAGTAACAAATTCTTTCACAGCAGGAGTTTCTACTGGCTTTTGGTTAGCCAACATATCCTTCAAACGAGCATTTTCAGCATTAGCGTCATTGAGCTGTGCATTCAAAGCATCAATTTGTGACT
>CAMQBP010000077.1 GCA_946999025.1 uncultured Prevotella sp.
GGAACCCTACTGATGTCCAATGCGTCGTAAAAACTTTGTTCGCCCCCGTGCGAGAGGTCTACCATAATGCCGCAATCGTTCATCTCTTTGATGACCTTCTCGCCAAAATCGGACACGCCGTGATGGGTGTTCTGGCTTCTGCGAGCACTGTCGCAGATGGCGTTGTCACCGTTGTGGCACAGCGTGATGTAGGTAACGCCGCGGTTGGCGAAATGCTGCACGTTACGAATGTCGTCCTCAAGGGCCAATCCGTTCTCAATGCCAAGTACGATACTCTTTTTGCCTTGCTGCTTGTTTTGATACAGTTGTTCGGGATTGCGTGCCAAGACAAGGTAGGAATGGTTGGCCTGAACGATGTCTTCTATCTTGTCGAAAATAAGGTCGGCGTAGGCTTTTGGTCCTTCAACGGGGAAGGGTGCGATGTCTGTAAACGCTTCGTCGGGCTTGTTTTGGGGCAGGTAAGCCACCATGATGACGGCGTCTTGCCGCCCTTCGGTCATCTTGTGCAGGTCGACGAGGATGCGACTGTCGCGCTGTTCGAAGTGAATTCCTTGCGGAAAGAACATCGGTGTGTCGCAATGGGTGTCAAGGATAAGTTGGCGGTGGTGTAGCGATTTGGCCATTGAAAACTCGCTGGCACGCTTGACAAGCCATTGAAATAGCTTTTGTCCCTCATCACCTAACCACTCTGGATGCCACTGCACGCCTAAGATGGACTTGTGTTCCGTGCTCTCCATGGCCTCGATGATGCCATCCGGCGAGCTGGCTGTTGCCTTGAAGTGCGGGCCGGTGTCGCTGACAGCTTGATGGTGGAACGAGTTGACGAATATTTGTTCGGTGCCGTAAATGTCTCGTATCATGCTCTCGGGTGAGAGGATGACGCTGTGCGTGGGTTCACTTTTGTCGGCATCTTGCGAATGCTTAAGGGTGGCGTTGATGTCTTGTGCGACCCTTCCGCCTAAGGCCATGGCCAACGTCTGCATGCCCCTGCAAATGCCAAACATGGGAATTTGCCGGTTAAAAGCCAGACGTGTGATGAGCAGTTCGGGCAAGTCGCGCGTGGCATTGATGCCATGCAGCTCTTTTTGGGGTTCCTCTCCAGCCCACAAGGGATTGTGGTCGCCACCGCCAGTGAGCAGCAGTCCGTCAATGTTTTTCAGGGTGTTGATGATTACCTCTGGGTCGCTGACGGGTGGTATGAGCACGGGTATGCCACCAGCATCGACCACTTGCTTGTAGTAACGATCGCGCAATGTGGCGTCGCCATCTACATAATTGGTGGTAATGCCTATCAAAGGACGGTGATGGGCGGCAGGGTAGGAGGAGTGAATTTGGTTGAGATGGGAGTTGAGGTCAAACTGTTTCATTCCTCGTCTACATTTGCAGGTATTTCACGTTTGATGCTCTGCTCAAGCGAAATCAAGGTTTCGGTGCTGACAACGCCTGGGATGGTTTGCATACGGTTGTTGAGCAAGTCCATGAGTTGCTCGTTGTCGCGTGCGTAAAGTTTGATCATCATGGTGTAAGGACCAGTGGTGAAATGGCACTCAACGATTTCAGGAATCTCCTGAAGTTCGGCGACAACCTTTTTGTACATGCTGCCGCGTTCGAGGTTTAGGCCTACGTACGTGCAGGTAGAATAGCCCAGGCTTTTCGGATTAACATAGAATCCGCTGCCCGTGATGATGCCTTTTTCCACCAGATGTTGTACGCGTTGATGAATGGCAGCACGCGAAACGCCGCATTGTGTGGCTACATCCTTGAAAGGAATGCGTGCGTTAGTTGATAAAATACTTAAGATTTTCCTGTCCAACTTGTCGATCTTGTCTGTGTCTCTTGCCATAGATTTCTGTGTTATATTGTTATTTTGATAGCAAAATTAGGTAATATTAATGAAATAAGCAACAAGATGTGAATAAAAATGCGATAAATTGTACCTATTTGATAGATATTTTGCTGGGTGGTATCATGCTCATGTTTGCCCCAAAACAAAATAGACCTGACAGGAGAGAAGATGTGTTCTCTGCCTGTCAGGTCTATACTGTGATGATTGATGTGTGTAAGGGTGGCGCTGTATCGATGGCCAGATGGCCAAAGTGTAAGGTCGATGACAGCGTGCCTTCCCTTTGCGCTTACTTCTTCGAGGCAGCTGGTGCTTTCTCGATACTGATTAGTTCAACGGTGAAAATCAGGGTAGAGTAGGGTTGAATCTGTCCGGCCTGACGCTCTCCGTAGGCCAGTTCTTGCGGGATGTAGATTTCCCATTTGCTACCTACCGGCATCATGGTGAGGGCCTCTGTCCATCCCTTGATGACCTGATTGCAGCGGAATGAGGTGGTTTGTGGATTGCGCTTGTACGAACTGTCGAACACGTTTCCGTCGATGGTCTTGCCCTCATATTTCACAGTTACCTTGTCATCCTTTTGTGGAATCTCGCCCTTTCCTTCGGTAATCACCTTGTATTGCAGACCGCTGGCAGTTGTTTTCACACCTGGCTGTGTGGCATTTTGCTTCAACCAGGCTGTGTTGGCTGCGATGTACGCCGATTCTTTCTCTTTCTTCACTTGGGTTCTGCGCTCTTGAAACAGTTCACTCGCCTTTTCAACAGTGTAAACAGTCGTGTCATTCTGTACGCCAGCGAGGAAGCCCTGATTGAAGATTTCGGTGTCAATAGCGTTGGGTGTTCCCTTGAAGTCATTGGTGGTTTGCGGTAAAATCCGGTTTTTCACCATCCTGGCGATGGCAGCACCCGCATGACGAGCCTTGAATTGAGGCGAATCAATCTGCTTTAATGCCTCTTGATAGCCTGCGACAAATTCGGCAATCTGCGCCGGATCCATCTCGTATTCCTGCTGCAAGAAAGGCATCAAGCCATTGGTTGCGGCCAATCCTGCTGCATAACTGAGTGAGTCTTGTGGTGTAAGCAGTGGCTTAACGGTTGTTTGAGCCTTCTGCTTCTTGTCCTTCTCTTTGCCTAAAGCGGCCATGCTGACCGATGCAACCGACAAGAACAACACTGAAAGTAACAAAATCTTTTTCATCATCAACATTTTATTCAAAAGAAAAACTCACCTTGTATGGTTGGTTCTTGCGGTGCAATGCCACAAAAACAATCAAATACAAGGCAAGTCTTCTTATGTTTATTATATATGGTAGTCAGCAGTTTACTTCTCGATGCTGATTAATTCAATCTTGAAAATCAAGGCGGAGAAAGGCTTAATCTGACCTTGTTCGCGCTCGCCGTAGGCCAACTCTTGTGGAATATACACTTCCCATACAGAGCCTACAGGCATGTGAACGAGAGCGTCTGTCCATCCTTTAATGACCTGATTGGCACGCAAGGAAACAGGCTGTCCATTCTTATAAGAGCTGTCAAACACTTTCCCGTCGAGGGTCTTGCCTTCATAATGAACCTTCACCATGGATGTATCTGCCGGCATGGCACCGTTACCAACCTTGATAACTTTGTATTGTACACCGCTTGGCAATGTCTTCACGCCTTCTTTCTTCTTGTTCTCAGCGAGGAATTTCTCACCAGCTGCCTTGTTGGGGCCATATTCCTTTTCCATGACTTTGGCTCTGATTTCGCTCATCTTGGTCTGTGCTACCTGTCCAGCCTCTTCGATGGTCATCAGACCTTTCTTACCCGTTGTACCGGTAATGAAGCCTGCCATGAAGTTCTTCAGTGAGATAGTCTTGGTTGAATCGCTGCCAAATACCTCTTGGTTGATACCGGTAATCATCTGATTGCTGATTTGTTGACCAATCTGGATACCTGCATAGTAAGCGGCACGGCCTTTGTCATCTCCAGCATTGGCACCTTCGTTCAATCCCTTGATGAACTGATCCATGTAGGTTGTGTCGATGTTCATGCGGCCAATAAGATACTCTTTGAGTCCTTGAGTCTGTGCCAATCCGATGGCATAGCTCAATGTATCCACGTCTGTCTTGAGGTTTGCCTTGGGTGTTGAGTTGCCGCAACCAGTAAATGTTGCAGCTGCGATAGCCATAGCGGCTACGAATGTAAGTTTTTTCATTGTTATTTGTTGTTATTAAATTACTTTTATAAGCTCTACATCGAATACCAATGCCGAGAATGGGGGTATGGCATTGCCTGCTCCCCGCTCACCATATCCGAGGTGATAAGGGATGAAAAAGCGATACTTGGCACCTTCCTGCATCAGTTGAAGGCCTTCGGTCCAACCGGCGATGACTTGGTTTAAAGCGAATGTTGCTGGCTCGCCGCGTTGAATACTGCTGTCAAAGAGCGTACCATCATGCAGCATTCCTTCGTAATGGCATGTCACCTGATCGGTTGCTTTCGGCTTTTTGCCGTTGCCTTCTTTCAGCACTATGTATTGCAAACCGCTGGGAAGTGTCACCACACCATCCTTCTTTGCATTCTCAGACAGATAGGCTTCACCAGCCTCCTTGACCACTTTGCCTTTCTCTTCGGCAGCTGCGCGTTGCTTCTTCTCTTGTTCTTGGAAGAAATTCTGCACCAATGTCTGTGCTTCTTGATTGTCTATTTTTGGCTTTGCACCAGCGATTACGTCTTTGATTGCTTGTGAAAAATCATCGATATTCAAACTCTGGGCGCCCATATCAGACAGTTGTTGACCAATGCCAAGTCCCAAAGCGTAGCTTACTTTGTCCATTTTAAATAATCTATATTGATAAGTTTTGCTTTTTAACAAGGGCAAAGATAGTAAAAAACTATTATAGCTTCGAGTTATTTCTCAAAAAAATACTATTTTTGTAGAATATTAGTGTAAAAGCGAAGTCTATCCATTGATAGGTATGGGATTAAGAAATGAAAAGATCATGAAGAAGATTGTATTTCTGACAGGTGCCGGTATGTCGGTAGAAAGTGGATTCAAAACCTTTAGAGGAAGTGATGGATTGTGGGAAAACTATCCTGTAGAACAGGTGGCGACGCATGAGGCTTGGGAGGCCGATCCAACGCTTGTGACCAACTTTTACAACATGCTTCGAAAGAAACTCTATGCGGCGAAGCCCAATGAAGGTCACCGATTGATTCAGCAACTCGAACAGTCGTACGACGTAACCGTCATCACTCAGAATGTTGACAATCTGCATGAGCGGGCTGGTTCGTCGAGAGTAATCCATCTACATGGCGAACTGGCCAAGGTATGTTCCAGTAGTGACCCTTACAACGAGGCCTACATCCGCGAATTACCCCAAGATAATTGTACCGTAGAGCTTGGAACCAAAGCTGAAGATGGGTCGCTCTTGCGCCCATTCATCGTTTTCTTTGGCGAGAGTGTGCCCATGATTTCCGTGGCAGCCGAATATGCTCGTGAAGCCGACATCTTTGTCATCATCGGAACGTCGCTTAACGTTTATCCCGCTGCGGGATTGGTTCAATATACCAAACCCAATTGCCCCATCTATCTCATCGACCCCGAAGCGGTGCAAACCAGTGGTATCCGGCATCTCAAGCACATACAGAAAGGTGCCAGTGAAGGGATGAAAGAGCTCATGAAGGTCTTGGACACCAACCAATAAAGAGGGCCATTGCCCTTTCAACCCATGATGATGTTTGCGCATAGCTGTTAGCTAGTACATATATAAAATCAATTAATCCATGGAGGAATGCTTATGATGAACGAACTAATTGATAAGCTGCATATAGAGCAATGCTCATTGGTGCTGCTGCACGAAGGAAACATTCGCACGTTTGAAGGTAAAGGAGTGCGAATGCTTTACAATCTACTGAACGATGAACCCGAATCGCTTTTTAAGTCGAAAGTAGCCATCAAGGCAGTTGGTAAGACCGCCGCCAAGGCCATGGTAGATGGTGGTGTGACCGAAGTCTATGCTGATGTGATAAGCGAAGAGGCGCATAATAGGCTCAAAGACGCTGGCGTGAAGGTGGATTACGACAAGAAAGTAAACCACCAACGCTTCTTGGAAATTTGGAAACAGATGGGCGAAATCAAGGATTGATGCCACCCCCTTGGCGCAAATCCGTGGCTTACCTGATGGCCATGTGTATCGTTTGTCGTGAACGGTTTGGCCCTCAGGGCATGCTGTTTGTGTGAGGTAAGCGCCAAACTGTTAATGGGAGACCTGCATGTTAGCTAAAACCTTATTGGGTGAGGCATGCAGAATCTCCGTAAGCTGATCACCCATTGTGCTGCCGAACACCCATACGAGCCTCAACAACATTCACCACATAGTCGCCCAGTTTTTCACATTCTTGAATGATATCCATGTAGATGGTACCAATGGCATAGGTATATAGATGCGCATTGATATCGGTGATGTTGGTTGTCTTGAGTTGGTTTCGATAGCTGTTGATTTCGTTCTCGATGTTAAAAGACAGACTGGTATCCAGATTAGCCTTTCGTCCAGAGAGGATGACGTTCATCTGTGTGAGGGCATCGTCGGTGAGTTCGAACATCTGATGCAACTGCTCGTACAGTTTTTCGGGGAACTCTTCCTTGCCACTGCGCTTGCGTTTCAAGGCACGGGCAATGTTGTAGCAACTGTCTCCGATACTCTCTATCTCGGTAATCTCTCGCAACATCGAGCGTATCTTCATCTTGGTATCGTCGCTAAGGTGCGCCGTTCCCACTTGATCCAGATAGTTGGCAATCTCTATTTCCATATTGTCGCTGATGCCTTCGTATTTCTCTATCCGGTCGAATATTCTGGTAAACACATTTTCATCCTTTTCGTTAAGCAGGTCTCTCACCATCCCGAACATGCGCTGCATGCGTCCGGCAAACGACCGTATCTCTTTATGTGCCTCCAATACCGAAAGCTCTGGCGTCTTCATGATGCCCGCTTGGATGAATTGCAGACGGAAGTCTTCCTCGTCATCGCTGTGCCTTGGCTTAATCAGCATGCATACCAACCGCTCTATTTGGGGGATAAACCATATCAAGACAGCTGTATTCATGATGTTGAAAGACGAGTGGAAGGCCGCCAAAACGATAGGCAGTTTTACGGCCAGTTGCTCCTGTGTCAGGTTGTGTCCCATGGGGTCGTAGTGCACTAAGCCGCACACTGCATTGACAAACGGATAGTATACGCACAACACCCAAATCACTCCGATGACGTTAAACACCAAATGGGCCAATGCGGTTCGTCGCGCTTGGGTGTTGGCTCCTAAGGCCGCAAGGTTGGCTGTGGCCGTGGTACCGATGTTCTCACCCATCACAAGCGCGATACCCAGATAGATGGGAAGCACGCCGGAAGAGCATAACAGGATGGTGATAGCCATCACAGCAGCCGACGACTGTACGATACAGGTGATGATGGAGCCAATAAACAGAAAAGAAAGTATCGTAAGATAACTGTCAACGTCGAACGATTTGAAAAAATCAATGATTTGCGGATTGCTCTCCAGTTGCAGCTCTTTGCCCGACGTGTTGAGCAAAACCAAACTGAAGAACATGAAAGAGATGCCAAAGAGGAAATCACCAACATACCGCATCTTGCGACTGTAAATCAGTATGATGCCCACGAGGAAAGACGGAAAGACAAAGCTGGTCAGGTCGACCGAATACCCTAAGGACATGATCCACGCCGTGAGCGTGGTTCCAATGTTCGCACCCATAATCACCGATATGGCCTGGGCAAGCGTCAACAGTCCTGCATTGACAAACGACACGGTCATCACCGTGGTGGCCGAAGATGACTGTACGGCACAGGTGATGAACGTACCAGTGAGCATGCCGGTGAAACGATTGGTGGTCATGGCACTCAAAATGTGGCGCAACTGTGAGCCTGCCATCTTTTGAAGAGCTTCGCTCATTACTTTCATACCATAAATCAGCAGAGCCAATGAGCCGATGATCTTGAAAAAAATCGCTAAATAATCACTCGTTGTCATAATAATTGAATTGTAATGCGATATAATTTTTGCGCTTCAGTAAAAATCGTTATCTTTACGCTCCGTAACATTTTAATAACCAAAACGAACGAGGCTGATGAAACAAGTATTGCAAATTTGTTGCAAAAATAACAAAAAAACTCAAGATGTAGCTATCGGAAGCACACTTTCTGATGTATTCATGCAATTTAATTTGAAAATGCCATACGGGCCCATCTGTGCGAGAGTGAATAACAGAGTCGTTGGGATGAACTATCAACTGTACCACAACAAAGATGTAGAGTTCTTGGACATGCACGATGCTTCGGCATCAAGAAACTACACCCGAACGCTGTTCTTCATTCTGTGCAAGGCTGTTCACGACCTCTATCCTGGGTCGAGAGTGGTGATTGACATTCCCGTTTCCAACGGCTATTACATCAACCTACACATCGGACGCGAGGTAACCGATGAAGATGCAACGCGCATTCGCGAACGCATGCAGCAAATCATTGACGAGAAAATTCCCATCGAACGTTTCGAGGTGCGTACCGAAGAGGCCATCCGCATGTTTGAGCAGAAGGGTGATGAGGCCAAGGT
>CAMQBP010000078.1 GCA_946999025.1 uncultured Prevotella sp.
TTGTCCTCCACGCTCATCTTCCTGAACACGCTTGCTTCCTGTGGCAGGTAACCAATGCCAGCCTGTGCGCGCTTGTAGACGGGATATTCGGTAATCTCTTCCTCGTTGAGATACACGTGTCCTTCGTTGGGAATCACCAGGCCCGTCGTCATGTAGAACGAAGTGGTCTTTCCTGCACCATTTGGCCCAAGCAGACCAACAATCTCTCCTTGTCGCACATTGTAGCTCACCTTGTTGGCAACCGTTCGCTTGCCATATCGTTTTACCAATCCTTCGGTACGCAGTACCAAGCTTTCGATTTCTTGTTGTGGCACTTCCGTTTCTATTTGCTCACTCATGAATGCTGTATCTTGATTTTTTACTCACTTTGTTAGGCGCAGCCTATCTTTTGCAAAGATAGAAAAATTTATCAGAATAGAAAGGGAGTGCGTGTTGGTTTGTTACCAGTTTTTGAAAAAAGGACCACAAAACAGCAAGGGGTATTCGCTGTCTGTCAGACCAGTGAATACCCCTTGTAGGTTATGATGTCAAGTATAAAGCTTAGAAGTTGGCAGCCTTTTGGTTGTCCCACCAAACGCGTGTTCCACCAATGTCACCTTTGAACTTCGAGCTTGAATTCTCTTTATTGAGCAATTCGATACCCTTTTGCAGTTCGGCATTGTTGGTGTTGATTTCTACATTGTTGTAGATCAAACGTCTGATTTGTTCGTTTGTATCAATTGTTCCGTCGCTGCTGTTGACGCGGTTAGGGAAGAGTTTTGGATAGCCTGTGCGGCGATAGTCAGCCCATGCCTCTGTTGACAAGGGGAAGTTGGCAATCCATTTCTGGATGATAATGCGCTGCAGCTTCTCTTCTTTACTGGCTTTGGCATCCCATTTTACCGACACGTCATTCATCGCCTTGATGTTGTTCTTGCTGTCTGCCGGATCAACATAGTCGAGCTGTTTGGTGGTTCCGTTGATGTATTTGTCGATTTCATCATCAGAAATGCTGGCAATGTTAGCATACGCCTTCTTGTATTTAAGCTCGTTCTTGATAGAAACTCGGATGCCTTCTTCATAAAGTTGTTGAGCATCGGCGCCCATGGCCCATCCTCTCAGAGCACCTTCGGCTCTCAGGAAGTAAGCTTCAGCCACCTTCATGACGGGTAGCGGTGTGGCGTACGAACAAACAGCCTGCGAGTAGTTGCTCCATGGGTTTGGCTTGTTGGGCAAGCTACAGCCTCCACGAATGCCGAGATATTGTGTGCCTTTGGCCACAACAGTTGCGTCCTTAACCTTTACATCATCTTTGTTCTTGGTGATATACAGGCCGATACGCGGGTCTTTGAAGCCATCCATGAGAGTGGTGAGGTTTGCGTTGATACCGCAGTCGCCCCATTCGAACATACGTGTGAGTTCGTTGGAAATGCCGTGGTCGATGAGGATGTCGCGGTCGGCAGAGGTCAAGACACCTCCCCTTACGGCTTCTTCAGCTTTCTGCTTGGCCAGTGTTGGGTTGGCTTTGACGATTCTCATGGCATAACGCAACTTAAACTGGTTGGCCACTTTGATCCACAAAGCCTTGTCGCCGTTGCACCAATAGTCAAACTTTTTCATTTGCTCGGAAGTGGATTTTCCGCTCTTGAAGCCGGCGATGGCCTCGTCAAGTAGCTTGAAAATCTCGTTGTAGATTTCTTCCTGCGAATCGTATGCGTAAGTAACGCCATTGCTCTCGATGACCGACTTGTAGGCGATTGGCCCGTAAGCGTCTGTGGCGCATGCGGTGGCGTAGGCCTGAACGACGCGCATCACGGCCGAGAAGTCAGTGAAACCCTCCTCATCACATGCCTTGATGATGCGGCTTGTGTTGTTGAAGATGTGGAGGTAGTAATTTTCGTACATACCGCCGCAGAACGAACGGTTGAGTTTATAGTCAACGTTTCCGTTTCCATTGAAGTTGTGTGGTGTCATGAAATAACCACCAAAGAGGTCAATGCTCAAGTTGGTCCAAAACTGGAACATGTTCTGATGAGGCGCATAGACATAGGTCATCGGTTCAATGAACTGAGCCGAGAAAGGCATGTTGTCTGGATTCACTTCATACTGATTGGTGTTCAGGGTTTCGAAGTTATCCGTACAACCGCTGAACAGGGTGCTTCCTGAAAGGAGCAATGCTGCGGCTGATGCTGTGGTGAATATATTAGATAATTTCATATCGTCGAAATGTTTTAGAAGTTAAGTTTGAGATTCAATCCGATGCTACGAGAAGAGGGGAGTGCGAACATATCCGCTCCTTGCCATCCGTTTCCTGTACCCAGCGACACGTCTGGATCCATGGGGGCATCCTTGTAGAAGAAGAACAGGTTGCGTCCGATGAGCGAAGCGGTCAAGTTCTTGCCATAACCCAATAGGTTGCGGAAGGTATAGCCCAGAGACATCTCACGCATGCGAACGTTTGTAGCATCGTACAAATAGAGTTCGTTGGCGTATGAGGAGTTGAAGTTGGTAGCACCCGTCTTACGATAGAACTTTTGTGCGTCGAAAGATACGCCGTCTACCACCACTTTTCCTGCATCGCGTGCTGCTCCAGAGCGTTCTGATACCCCCCATCCGTCCAAGGTAGCCTCGGTCATGGAGAGTACCTTTCCGCCAAATTTGCCATCGATGAGGAAAGAGAATGTGAAATCTTTGTAGTTGAAGGTGTTCGACCATCCCATGGTTGTTCTGGGCGTCATGTCTCCAACATACTTCATGTCGTTGATGCCGTCTCCGCCAAGTACAGGTTCGCCGTTTTCGTTGATGACGGGCTTGCCGCTGTCATCGCGTTTGAGCTGACGCACATAGAGGTCGCCATAGTGTCCGTCTTTCTTGAGAACAACCTTGGCACCGCCGTAGTCAGCCAATGTCAAGTCGTTCAAACCGTCAACCAGTTCGATGATTTTGTTGGCATTGTATGCATAATTTAGACGACTAATCCAGCTGAAGTCCTGGTTGAAATCCTGACGCCAGGTAAGGCTCACCTCAACACCTTGGTTTTGTACGTTACCTGCATTCACGTAACGATTGCGCAGTCCTGATTCGAACGGTGCCTCTACGGCGAAGAACTGGTTCTTAGTGTTGGTCTTATAATAGGTCAAACCAGTTTCTAATCTGTTTTCAAAGAACGAACCTTCAATACCTAATTCTAAAGAGTGGGTTTGCTCTGGTTTCAATGTTCTGAAAGGAGCTTTCTCCGGTGGTGTCAGTGCTCCACCGTCTTTGAGCGTGTATCTGAGGTTACTCATGAAGACCGGAACATCGTTACCTACAATAGAATAGGATGCGCGTAGCTTCAACATGTTGACGTTCTTGCCAAAGTCGATGAACTTATCGAGCAGAATGCTGGTTCCTACGGATGGGTAGAAGAATGACATGCTCTCTGTGAATGCCAACGCAGACGACCAGTCGTTACGTGCAGTGACATCAATGAAGAGGCCGTCTTTGTAGCCAAATTGAGCTGTTCCGAACACTGAGTTCAATCGCTTGTCCTTGCGTCCGAGCGTGGTGGTCATGCGGTAATAGTTGGCTGGCGAGAAGATATTGGGATAGTAAGCGTTGCCTGAAGGCTTTCCGTCTTCTACCTTATATACAGAGTCGCCCCATCCAATGAGTTCTGTGCTATTGCCCTTTGTCTTTGTGAAGCTGGTTCCAGCTGTAAGGTTCAAGGCATAGATGTCATTCCAGGTGTGGTTGTAAGTGGCCAGCAAGTCACCATAAAACTGCTCGCTGAACACCTGTGTGTCTTTCATCGTGCCCAGGATGCAGCGTCCGCCAGTGCTCGATGCGTGTTCGTTGTACGTCCACCTTTCGTCACCACGCTCATAGCGCAGTCGTCCTGTTACCGACAGGCCTTCCATGATGTCGTATCTCACCGATCCACCGAAGTCAAACCTGTTGCGGTTGGTGATGGGAACCTGACGATTCAGCATCCAATACGGGTTGGAGAATTGTTCCTGTTTGACATTGGTCCAGTTCTGGATATTGGTGTTCAGGTCAGCGTCATATACTTCATAATTATTTTTGTAGTCATTCCAGTTTTCGCCTCTTGGGAAGAGGTAAGCGCCTGTCAATGGGTTGCTCAGGAATCCAGATGCCGGTTGATTCTTCACTCTCTGGTTGTTGTAGCTGGCACTTACATCCACATGTACCTGCTTCAAGACGTTGAAGCCCACCTTGGCCAACATGTTGTGACTGTTGTAGGTGTTGTTGGGTACGATTCCGTTGGAATGAACATTGGCATACGAGAAATATGAAGAGATGTTCTCGGTGCCGCCAGCGATGGAGATAGAATTGTTGGTGGTGAATCCTGTCCGGTAGAAATCCTTGAGATAGTTATCGGCTTTGCCGCTGAGCTTTTCTCCCCAGCTGAATGTGCCAGAGTCGCTGACGCCGTAGTTCGATTGGAATTTAGGCAGTGAAATCGGTGTTTCAGCGGTTGTGTTGCTGGACACGTTGATGGAAACTTTTCCGGCCTGTGCCGACTTTGTGGTGATCATGATGGCACCGTTGGCAGCAACCGCACCATAAAGAGCTGCTGCAGAGGCACCTTTCAGCAGGGTGATTTGCGCAATGTCATCGGGGTTGATCTGTGAAAGAGCATCGCCACCATCACGTTGACCACCATAGTTGCCGCTGATTTGCGCGTCGGAGATGTTCATCATCAAAGGCACACCGTCTACTACGACCAGTGGCTGGTTGCTTCCGCTGATAGACTTGCTGCCTCTGAACTGAATCTTGGAAGCACCGCCGGCACCGGTTGAGTTGGGTGTGATGCTTAAGCCTGCGCTCTTGCCTTGCAGCGAATTAATCATGTTGATGTTCTTGATTTCGTTGACATCTTTCCCTCCAACCGTTTGAGCAGAGTATGCCAATGATTTTGCTTCACGCTTGATACCCAATGCTGTCACCACCACCTCGTTCAGCAATTCAGAATCATCGTGCAATACAATACTTAAGGCCGTGCCGTTCCAGGTAGCTTCGACGGTTTTGAAGCCGATGAAAGATACCTGGATAATCTCTCCCGCTTTTACGTTTGGCAGAGAGAAATTACCATCTATATCGGTTGTTGTTCCTCGTTGTGTATTTTTAACAATAACCGAAGCACCCGTAATAGGCTCACCTTGCGAGTCTTTTACCGAACCTTTGCATTCATTGGACTGTTGAGTAGTCGTCCGTGTAATGCTTGCATGGTTTGCGAACGTCAAGGCTGGCATGGTTGCAGACAGCACCATGGCAAACGCTACGCTCACAAATCTTTCTTGTTTGTTCATAGTGATTTTTTTTTAGTTTATAAAATCATTAATTCTAATTGCGTCAAGTTGATAAATCGCTTTCTTGACCTTACTGTAACCTTTATGTAACAGCGCTCAAAGGTAGAATGATTTTCTGCAATATTCAACATTTTTTTAATAAATAGGTTTAACCTTAACTATAATTAACGAATTACTATGGATAATAAGTGAATGTCGGTGAATATAAGTATCGTTTTGACTTTATTTGCAGCGATAGTTGTAGCACGAATCACAGGAGGTATTAATGGCTGTTTGAGTGAAAAACAAAACGAATTATGGGTGATTGTAGATGAATTTAATTACTTTTGCAAAAGGTATCCAAACTTGTATCAAGAATGATTATAAAGCTGTTGATAACATATCTGACCACCTTTGGTGAGTACTTGATTCTGATGGGGCGCACGTTCAGTCGCCCTGAGCGCATGCGTATGTTTTTCAAACGTTATGTCAAAGAAATGTGTCAGTTGGGTGTCGATTCGATACCGCTCGTGTTGTTGATTTCGTTTTTTATCGGAGCTGTTATCTGTATCCAGATGAAAATCAACGTACAGAGTCCGTGGATGCCTCGGTGGACGACGGGTTATGTCACCCGTGAAATCTTTTTGTTGGAGTTTGCCAGCGCGTTCATGTGCTTGATTCTGGCCGGAAAGGTGGGCTCTAACATCGCTTCTGAGTTGGGTACCATGCGAGTGACCCAGCAGATTGATGCCCTCGATATCATGGGCGTGAATCCTGCCAGTTATCTCATCCTTCCTAAGATTGCCGGATTGATTACCATCATGCCATTCCTGGTAATCTTCAGCTCGGTTGCCGGTATTATTGGCGCTTACGGTACAGCGTACAGTGGCGTGCTCTCGCCAGACGACTTGACGGCGGGCTTTCAATATTCGTTCAAAGTGTGGTTCGTGTGGATGAGTATAATCAAGAGCATCGTCTTCGCGTTCATCATCGCCAGCGTTTCTTCTTTCTATGGCTTCTCGGTGCAGGGAGGCTCGGTTGAGGTGGGCGAGGCTTCCACAAACGCCGTGGTGAGCAGTTCTGTGTTGGTGTTGTTTGCTGACGTGTTCCTCACTCCGTTGCTGAGTTGAGTTTTTAAAGTTTCTGAGTTGTTGAGTTTATGATAGAGGTAAAAAACTTAAATAAATCGTTTGGCGAGAAACAAGTATTGCGCGACATCAACGTCCGATTCGAGGATGGAAAAACCAATCTGATCATTGGACAGAGCGGTTCGGGCAAAACGGTCTTGGTGAAGAGCATCGTTGGTTTGCTCGCGCCCGACAGCGGACAGGTGCTTTATGACGGGCGTGACTTTGTGGCGATGAAAAAGCAAGAACAGGTGATGATGCGACGAGAGATGGGGATGGTGTTTCAAAATTCCGCCCTGTTCGACTCGATGTCGGTGCTCGAGAATGTGATGTTTCCATTGGATATGTTTTCAATGAAGAATTATCGAGAGCGTGTGAAGCGTGCCCAAGAGTGTTTAGAGCGTGTCAACCTTTTGGAGGCACAAGACAAGGCTCCAGGTGAGTTGTCGGGTGGCATGCAGAAGCGAGTGGCCATCGCGCGCGCCATCGTGCTGAACCCCAAATATCTCTTCTGTGACGAACCCAACTCGGGCCTTGATCCAAAGACCTCATTGGTCATTGACGGGTTGCTGTCGGGCATTACCAAAGAGTTTGGCATGACCACCATCATCAACACCCACGACATGAACTCGGTGATGGAGATTGGTGAGCATATCACTTTTATCTATCAAGGCCGCGTGGAGTGGGTGGGAAACAAGGACAATGTGGTGAATTCGGACAACAAGAAGCTGAATGGCCTGGTCTTTGCTTCCGATTTGTTCAAGAAAGTGAGGCAGGCCGAAAATGAGGAATAAGTTTGTAAAATGATGGCAAAGAAAAGAAGTTTTATTGTTATTTATTCAAGGTGAAAAGTAACCGTGTCTTATTGGGATTGTGTATAGCTGTGTTTGCCTTTGTGGTTGCCAGTTGCAACAACTCTGCGAAGAAAAACAGCCAAATGGCTGCGGTAGGTGACAGCATCGTGTCAGACACGGAAGACTCGTTGGTGTTTGTTACATTGCGCGACAGTGTGTTAAAAGATTCTGCTTATACGCACTCTCTTACATTTCAGTTCCCAGTCAGCGGTTCAAAGGGTGTGAGAGAGAGTATTGGGCGGTATCTATCTGAAAAACTTTCATATTTCTGTCCCAATATAGATATGACAAACGATGCCGAGGTTCGTGTTCACACCTATCGCGGTGATATCACAGACGGTAGGGGCTTGCTGTCCCATTATATGAAAGAATACACCACTGGGTTTGAAAATTTGACGAATGAATTTGGCACAAGGTCAGATATGCTCATGTTTCAAGAAGTCGTTGGCAGCGTGGTATGGGAATCTGACAAGGCTCTTACCTATTGCATTGCATTTGAAAACTTCTTGGGTGGGGCGCATGGTGAACACTTAGAGAGTGCACGCACTTTTAGAAAAACCGACGGAAAAATGATACAACTCATTGATTCTACTCAACTTGACAAGATGCAGGCATTGATGTACGAAGGTCTTAAAGACTATTTAGGGCAAGATATTACGCCGAATTTCAACATGAAAGTTTCTGACATGCTGTTTGTAAAACGCATCCCCTTGCCTGCCGATCATCTTGTCATGCGGCAAAATGGTCTCTTTTTTCTTTATCAACTCGACGAGATAGCTGGCTATGTGTATGGCATGCCATGTTTTACGTTGCCGTATGATAAAGTGATGCCATTCATGACAGCAGAGGCTGTAGAGCTGATTCCACAACAAAAAAAATAAGAAAAACAGCCCTCAGGGAAAAGAAAATAAATGAAGATATAAGCATGCCTTTTATTTTCAATATCTGCTTAGTAACACAATGGCGATGGTTCGTGATTCTTAAAGCATGCCTTTTAGCCCCTTCATGCAATGGGTTAAGGCGGTGAAAGCAATGGGTTTGCGTGCTAATCTCCATGAGTTAATAACAGTCTGATTTATAGCTGATTATTTTGCTGTGATTGCGTTAAAAAAACAAATAATTTATAGTGAAGTTAGGAGATTAGGGTAAAAATG
>CAMQBP010000079.1 GCA_946999025.1 uncultured Prevotella sp.
AATTATCTAACATAATGCTTGGTAACATTTAGGACTTTTCGTCCAAAAGAAAAACGCAACTTGCTTGTTTTCAACGAACTAAAAGTCCTAATTTGGGTAAAAGGTAAATGTTATTCATCAAACCATTTACCTCCAACTTTTCACATTTACCGACCTCACGCACTACCGTACGTGCCGTTCAGCATACAGCAGTTAATTCGTTTTCAAAGGGCGTCTAATCATGTTCGATTAGCTTCATCTTCCGTCTTTCACCTTGTTCTACTCGAGAACGGCTACTTCGACCTCTGTTGACTCCTCGGCATTCGCTATTGCTTCTTCTCTCCCAAGGGTCGCCCCTTGAAACTTGCAAGTCGCTATGGGGGTCGTTGCAAATACGCCCCGAGTAGACTTTCACCACAGATGTGTGACATGCCCGTCATACCGAAAGAGGGGCTATATTGCAAAAGCATATATAGCCCCAATGCAAGAGAGTTTTACAAATCAGGTGGGGGAGTCGTGTCAGGCTTCCCTGCCTCTTAGATATGTTAGAATGTATGTTATTTTAACCCTGCAAAAGCTGAATGTTTGGGATCTTGTGGTTTGGTCGTGTCTTCTTTATCGAGTACCGGGCGGATTGCTATGCCTTGAGAGCATACGCCAGCTCTAAAACTCAGTGCCTCTGTCGGACCGAAAAAGAAGCACCGGTTCAGTCCAGATGATACACTGTAGGCTGTCATATATTGCGCATAGGCTCCTACGTATGACATGTCTCTGAAGCCAACGATGGAACTCCCGACATTGCGTTTGCCTGTTATAGGCAAGAACAATCCTTTTTGTGCTCTTACCAGCGGCGTTACATCATTGTACTTGTACAGGTTGCGTGCACCGGTAGGGAAACCTACTATTCTTTTTGCTTCGGGCTTACAGGTGTAGAAGAATGCACCATACACCTTGTTGCCCATATCGGTGTAACAGTATGCCGAATAAGCATTAGCCTGATTGATGAGCGTCTTCATCTCTGCATCTTTGGGCAGGCGATAAACATGGCGATTTTCCATGGTGTGATAGTAGGCGAGGTCGCCAAATTTAGCTTTGGATTTATCGGTCGTTTTATTAAATTCAGCGCTTCCGGAAAAAAATTGCTTATCAATATCTTTTCCTGTGGCGGATAGATAATAACTCCCGTCATTGAGTGCATTTTCTATGTTGCCGAAACTAAAGACGTCTTGATTGTCTGCGCGTTTACTGTAGTTGTTTGTGAACTGTGAGCCCCTTGGACGTTTAGAACTTGAGTTGTCACAGAAATAGTCGGCAATCCACCATTGTGTAGGAGCTATGCCCCAATATTCTTCTCCAGGTGTCTCGTAGTGAATCAGATTGCCTGTTGCCCATTTCACGCCTTGTACGTCAACGAAGCCAGCGTTTTCATTGACCAGATTGAGTTCTACGATATCGTCGCGATAAATGCCGTTAGCAGCAAATGTGCATTTTGACAACGTCTGTTCGTACATCTTGTCGCCGATGTAGACGATGACGGTTACTTCATTGTAAGTTCCTGGCAGCACTGCAGCATAGGTGTATTTGCCATTGGCTGATGTCAATTTCCCGTTGTTAGGAACATCTGCTACTAATTTCAGTCCAAAGGTCTTGTCCTCTGCGTCTGAACCTACGAATTTGCCTTGTTTCAGGTCAAGGATGTCTGAAGAGTTTATATTTGAAATAAAGATAGAGTCGATGTCTGTCAATATCTTCTTGTCTTTATCGCAAAAGCGCATTCCCCAAAATGCTACCAGTCGTTTTAACGTGCCAGCATAGGCTTTGACGTCGTTACCGGTTACTTTTTTTGGAGTTACTGCCGCCCACTGGTAATCATATCTTTTGCTGATGGTCTTGATGGTTCCGTCTTGGCGGGTGAGATTTACCTCTAATGTATTCTTGATGGTAGTTTGTGGCAAGTAACCTTTTACAGTAGCACTCTCACCTGTTTCTTCATTTTTGACAGTTTTTGTGCCATATTGCACAGGTCGTGCAATCAGCGTGTTGTTGGTGGCGTCTCCCGGATATAAGAAGCAGAGCTTGTCGGTCAGCTTCAGTGGATTTACTGTATGGATGTCGCCATTGAATGCGGCACTTTTCCCCTTGTTTTGCGCAGCCAGCTTGTCGTAATCTGCCCGAGTACTTTTGTTGTTGTCGCTCAGGCTGTAAAGTATCAGCTTGTCTTGTAAATCCCATGCAGAGTTTATTTTGCTAAATTCATCTTCAGTAAGAGCTCGAGTCCCTGTCTTGTCTGCTTTGTCAGCTGTGGCAGCAGTACACTCCAGATGGTAGGTATAACCAGCGGTAGGTTCCGCTGGTTGGGGAGTTGTCAAATTGTCTGTGCACCCTATTAGTGCCACGATGCTGGCGCTGCCTAATAAAATGCTAAAAAAATTACTGTGTCGCATTGTCTTAAAATTTGTGATTACTTAACTTAAAATTTGTGATTACTTAACTTAAAATTTGTGATTACTTAACTTAAAATATCATTCGTCAAAATCATCACCCCACAGCGATGTAGTCGAGCTTTGGTATGGGCATTCCCCACACATAGAACTCGTCGTATTCGGCTTTCTCTTTGCCCTTGCGCATGGCAGAGGCATCGAAGGTGTAGCGATGTTCGTAGAGTGGCGACCCGTCTCATCCTATCTGCGAACCGCAAGAAAGCGCACAATCCAAAAAGAAATGAGGGATACACTTTCTCTCTACTGACCGACGTCACTCACGGCTCTGATCGACGTCGGTCACGGTCGTTACGACAGCAGGTGTCGCATGGCTCTTTCTTCTTGACGGATGCGAACCATTAGCAGGTAGCCGTAGAGCGGCAGCCCTATGCACAACGTTGTCCAAGCATGGCAGAGCAGAGCCACGCCTACCAGTTCTGGTATGATGTTGAGGAAATAGTTGGGGTGTCGCACTGTGCGAAATAAAAAGCTACAATCAATGCGATGGTTGGGTACGATGTAAAGTTTTACTGTCCAAACATCACGCAGCTTGTAGATGACGTAAAACAGCATGATGTAGGCGAATGCCATGACTGTCACGCCGATGACAGAGGTCTTGTCAAGCTCCATATTGCTGGCATATCCCTCATAGAGGGCACCAAAGTAGTAGGCTATATGGGCAAGCGTAAGCAGTAGGGAGTTGCGTTTTCCGTACTGTGTGGCTCCACATTTGATGAGACGTTTCTCGTTCCTTATTGAGAAAGCGAGCGAGAATAAGCGCAGGACAAAGAAACTTGCAAAGATGATGATTGCGTGTTGCATAACTGTAATATATTTTATGTTGTTTTACTTTATTCTATTTTATTTTATATAAATTCTCTCATTGCTTGAACGGTGGATTGTCGGTGTTATTGAATTTGATAGCAATGCTGGTGAGACTGTTTTCGTACCAGCCTACAAAGTTGAACAGCAGCATACCCATTGTACGCAGCTGCTGGTCACCCTTAAGAATATACTATAGAGAGGGACACGCATTGCAGAATACTCTCACATATTTACCAGCACTCTGCAGTTGTATCTATTATAGTAGCACTTTACAACAGTGTACCGTACTATTTAAGCACCTTCTTGCCGTTAATGATGTACACGCCCTTGCCGGGGTTGGTCACGCGGCGACCCGAAAGGTCGTACACCACGTCGTTGGTGCGCTTGTCGGTGGTTACGCTGTCAATGCCCGAGACTACTGCGCGCTTGCCCGTGAAGTCGTGTTCGTATCTGTTCTCTGCTTGGGTGTAGATTTCAAATGCCAGTTCTATCTTGCCGTCCTCGTAGATGAAGCTGTAGTCATCGTATATCAGCGCGAATAATTCCACCTTTTTGCCAGCCTTGTTCGTGAACTTGTTGCCCAAAGGGTATGCAAAGATGTTCCAGCGTTTCTTGGTTGACTCATGGTTGGCATCGAGGTTGTTAAGAACCACTTCGCTGAACTCGTCGTTGCCCAACTTGAAGTTCTTCAGCACAAGTTTCACGTCTCCGCCACGCTTCACGATTTCCACGTCGAAGGTCTTGCTTGGCTGATTTGTCAACTTCTTGCCGTCGTTTTGCACCAATTTCACTTTGGCTGTGCCTTTGTATGTGCCGTACAGCTTCTGCGGCACTTCTGCCATGAGTGTGGTTGCCTGCACGAGCAGGGCGACAAAGAGGTGTGTCATTTTGCAATTCTGTTTCATTTTCATTTGTTTTATTGATGATTATTGTTTATTCTATATTCTATATCGTATATCGTTCGTTGGTGGCGACTTAGTGGGCGGCGGTGGCTCGCACGCTGCCACTGTATTGTTATCCTGTGCTGTTGCCCACCACTGAGAAGCCAAAGCCTTTAACTTTTTCGTTTTTGTAATCAATAACTTTGAACTCGCCCGACCATTCCTGAGGTTTTGACTGTCCAACCAACCATTCATCAGCGTATGGATAACGTGCGTTGCCTTTCATCTTTCTTCCCAGCATAAATCCTCCACGCTCGGCGGTGAGCATGGTCTGCCCGATGGCTTGGCTGGTGATGGTGATGGAGGGAATGGGCTGTCGCCCGGTGATGGTTCTCCCGTTGCGCTTCCATTCTCGGTGGGGTTGTCTGTTCCAGCTGTGATGGAATTTGCAAGTGGTGCGCATACCTCCATTGCAAAACATACAATTCTTGGTTGATAATAATGTTTCTTAGTCATGATTCTTAATTTATTAAATTAATTCTTTATGATAATAGTTTCAAACAGATTGTGGCCTAAAGTGAAAACAGTCTTGCTTGATGTGGTTATGAAGTGCAATAAAATTGTACCTTTGGGCGCAGGCAAGTCATCTGCCGGGGGCAAGGTCCAGGCTCAGTCTAAGTCCCACACTGACATCCAGGTGGGTCGGCTTGTCCTTGTAGATACTCTCAACGCCACTCCTATTGTCGAAATAATGACTGACGCCCGGCTCCAGGTATGCGCCAAGTCCACGGGCGAGCATGTATTCGGCACCCATGGCGGCATTCAGGGAGAACACGGGGTGGCTTTCCTTGACGGATGCCACGCCTGCGCCAGACCGTTTCCCGCCTCCCAACGAAGACACAATCTCACCCTTGACAAGTTTCTCCACCTCACCGCCAGCCACGGCATAAATCCTGAACCGCTGCGTTTTCCACAAATCGTAGCCAATGCCCAGTGGTATGCCCACATAGCATAGGGTCTGTTCAGCATGACGAGGCTCCATATCCTTGCCATAGACCATGCTTGACGACAGGCGGCTATAGGTGAGTCCGGCCTGCACACTCCACCTGTCCGTCAGGCGGCAACTCACCGACAAGCCCCATTTTACAGGTTGACGGTGCCTGGTTCTTGTTGCTTCATTTTTATGATTGATGAGGAGGCCTGATGCGCTGTTGTCGCCGAAAGCCTCATCGTAGTCGCCATAAGGCAGGGCTGCCGGCAGCATGATTCCCTGACTGTGTGTGGCCGCCCCCATGCCCGCATGGCAAGAGGCCAGCACGGAAAGTCGAGGCGTGACTGTCTGCCTTTGAGCCTTCCCAAGCCTTTCGCTGCCCGTCACCACACGCCAATCATCGCCGGTTGTCAGCAGTCTCCTGCTTTTGCCAGTTTGGGTATCTTGCTCCTCAACGGTTTCTTGCGATGCCTGCGGAGTATCTTGGTCGTTGTTCGACGGGACGCATGCCTCATTCGTGTCTTTCTTTTCCGTCATCTGCTCCTCCCCTGTCGCACGACCATTCGTGCCATCGAGTGCAGCCAACAGATGCCTGTCCTGGTTATGCGGTGCTTTGTGAGATGACACTCGCGCCGGTTCCATGACAGAACGACGGATGTCGGCAAGCCGGGCTATGTCCACGGCCTTTCCTGTGGGGCTGGGGGTTGTCTGTGGGAGTTGCGACAGCTCGTACACAAACATGCCAATGGCCAACAGGGCGGCTACCGAAGCCACACGGTACATCCACCGCCGTCCAATGGCCTTGCCTGCCTTTGGCGACGTCACGGGACCCATGCCCCGCTCGCTGATGGCATGCTTGATGTCATCGAGCAGCCCCTCGGGGGCCTTCACACTGTTCTCATCGTGCACGCGATGGCGCAACTTGACAATCCATTGTTCTTTCATCTGCATCCCTCCTTGTTTGATTGCTCATTCAATATTCCGGCAAGCATGCGTCTCGCCTTGTGGTATTGCGAGGCCGATGTTCCGGGCGTTATAGCCAGGAGTGCCGCTATCTCCTTATGGCTTTTGCCCTCAATGGCAAACAGGTTGAACACGACCCTGTAGCCTGGCGGCAGCATCCGAATGGACTCTGTTATCTGACTGATGGACAAGCACTCCACATCGGGTTCCTCTTCCTCCGTGCAAGGCACGTCAATCTCTGGGTCAAGGAACATGACAGGCGTACGATTCCGCAGAAAACGAAGTGCCTCGCAGACAACAACTCTTGTAATCCACGCCTTGAGCGAGCCCTTGCCACGATACTCGAACGTGGACATCCTCGTGAATATCCTGATGAAAGCCTCCTGAAGGACATCGCGCATGTCGGCCTCACTCCGGATATATCGCGAGCATACGCCCGCAAGATAATCGGCATACTCGCCATAAAGCGTATCCATGAAGCGTGTGTCGCCCTTTGCATGAAGGCGAAGGATGTGCTGCTCGCTGTCGTGTCCCAAAAGACTCATCAATCTTATTTTACGGTGTTGGGGATGATGCGCGCGGGATGTACTTGAACCTAACTGTCTTGACGCCAGAAAACGAGTTCCATCTCAGGGTTAGGAACCTGGCTTTCGGCTTCTCAATGGCGGCGTTCCCAGGCTGGTCATCCAACCGGAAAGCCACCATTCCGTCGCGCACCACGCCATTGGTATATCCCAACAACTGATGGTGCAGCACCACCTCGTCGGGCTTGTCTCCCTTGACAAGATTGAGTCTGTGCCGGCATCCGCTGCCCGAGTAAGTACGGAAGCGAAGGGTAAGGTAGCCGTCTTCTGCCACCGTCATCCAGCTGTTGACCACCTCGATGGGGGCCTTGCCGTACGCCTTGTCGTTTTCCTTCATCAGGTCGGGTGCCATTTTCTTGGTCAGTATGGTGTCTATCCAGTTGACATACGCCGTTTGGGAGTAATGACCTCTTTGCCCCTTCACGCCCGTGAGATTGGCAATGGCACGCAACTCCCTGTTGCCGTAAGGCGAGGCTTTCATATTGACTGGAAGAACGGTTGTGGAGTCGTCCAACTGGAAATATACCTGTCCTGTCGAAGGATTTGACTTGATGGTCACCAGGGCGTTAGGATAGTTGCCAATAGCCTCGTAACTGTCGTCAGAGGTACAAGCCTGGAAGACCAATATGCCTGCTGCCAGCAAGGCGCAAGCCATGCTGTGACGTAACTTTCTCATTGATAATTCCTCCTCTTGTTTTCATGAATGACTAAATTCTTAAATACGCTTTTCAAACAAGGCGCAAAGGGTGGGAGGTGGCACTCGCGGACACCTTCCCTGCCCTCTCTGCCCGATATGCGAAAGGTTATTTCACGATAACCTCGATGGTGCCGGCAATCTTGTTCTTGTCGGTAACGCTCACACTCGTCTTCCCGGCCTTGATGCCCTTGATCGTAACCTTGGCATCCTTGACCGTTGCGGTGGCAGTCTTGCTGTCTTTCGACGCCACCGTATAGGGTGCGGTACCCGATTTCACCGCAACCACCACTTCCTTTCCTACCGCAACCTCAACGGTACCCTTGTCAAAGCTCAGGGGTGGAGCCACAAAGACAGGCAGGCTCTTGGCACGCTTATTCTTGTCGGTTACGGTAACACTGGTTCTTCCCGCCTTGACACCAGTCACGGTCAGCACGTTCTTCACAATCTTGGCGGTTGCTACTTGGTCGTTTGCCGACTTGGCGACAAACGGTGGCGTGCCCTTGCTCACCGTCACAGTGGCCGAGGCACCCTGCGCCACCTGGACCTTGGCCATGCTAAGCCGCAGGTCGTTCTTGTCATTGTCGTCCTTGCTGCAAGACGAAAACGCCACCAAACCCAGGCTGCAAGCAGCCAACACGCATGTTCGTAAAATACTTTTCTGTTTCATTTCCTTGTTTTTTTTGAATTGTTGATGATAAAAATGTCTGAATGTTGTTTGCCTATAAAAACCGCATTGCCCCAAACATTGCCTCGCCAAACTCATAAAAAACGTTAAAGCACAAGGTGATTCTCATGCAAAGACATGGTGCCAGAATGAGACATTTACGTGAGTCTTACTCCAGCAATCAGCAAGGATTGTCAGGAAACATAAAAAGCGCACCCTTCAAAAAGATACGCTTTCATAAAAAAATTACGAACAACTTGCCGCTTTGTTTAAGATGGCAATCGACGATATTGTGACGGCATC
>CAMQBP010000080.1 GCA_946999025.1 uncultured Prevotella sp.
TGTCGTCTCCATACTCGCCTGTTCCTTTGGTGACAGTTGTGTTGACAACATTGAGGCATCCATCTCTTTCATCGAATGATGATTGTGCATTGATGTGGTTGGTCGAAAAAGACAATACGAGTGATAGGATGACATTACCTATTATGCTCGCTTGTCTATTTGATCTGTTGTTGGTTAAGGTATCCATTACTTTGGATGCTAATTATCTAAATTTCTTTTGAAGATGGGTAGATTTAACTTCAAAATGCATCTACGTTTGCAAATTTAAGTAAAAGGTTTCAAGTCGTGTTCTGAATCCTAACTTTTTATTGGTTTAGCATTTATTTATATTGATATTCTTTGATTTGATTATCCTTAAAATCCTTGAAATCACTCTTTTTGAAATGAGTAGCCTATAGAGTTTATTAGTGTCACTAATGCTGGCTCAATAGAAATTCAATGGGGATAGGCATATAGCTTTGCAATTCTGAATAGCAAGAACTTGACGAGTGGCTCATTTTGCAGGTTTTTCACAACTTCGATGAATAGAAAAGTATATTAGTCCCCCTCTCATTACCGCATTAACCCTGCGTTTAAAAAAAGTGAGCAAGTGTTGGAATTAATTTTGAATGGGACGCACCCTCTTTGGAAAGCCTCTGTAAAAGCAAGTGTGTCTCTTGCGTGCAAAACTCAATCGTGGCGAAGTGATGAGCTGTGGAGAAAAGTTGTTAAGAGCTTTGCTCGTAAAAGGAATTGCTTTTTCGTTGTAACTATTCACTCAGCAACTTCGCTGCAAGTTTGTAAGTGAACATAATTCGAGAATTGGATAAATCCCACTGCTCAACTTCCTGCCGTATCAATTCGGGATGCTTCTTGCTTATGTCTCTCAGGGCATTTCCTACCGATTTGCGCAGATATTCGCTTTCGTGTGCCTTGTGTTTACTTATTAACGCTATAGCAACTGGTGGGTTCTCTTTGAAGAATGGGCGACTTGTCCAAATCCTCAATCCCTCCGTTACCGCACGAATAACATTCGGATTGTTATCATTCAGCCATTCTTTAATGAGAGGTAAAGAAACTTCATATCCTCTGTGTTTGCAGATTTCATCGAAAGCCTTGGCAAGCATTTCCTGTACACGCCAATTCTCGTCGGTGCTTATTCGCTCTTTCAGAAAACGAAGTGCGTTATTATCTTCAGTTGCCAATCTGCCCAATATCGTTGTTGACAACATTCGAGCTTGATAGGCTTCATGTTCAAACAACGTGAGTGCAACTTCAAAACATTGTTCCTTTGAGTATGCTGAAAGGATTTCATCAGCTCCGTCAAGGATATGTTGAAATCCGTGTTCGACTTCTAAAATCCTACTTAATATGTTTTCAACACTCATAGCTAAACTGCTGATTATTTTCAACAATCGCTGTGACAGGCTTCGCCCATCGCAGCGATGTTATTATTTTGAAGGTTCTCTTCCAAAGTGCCTTCTGATGGCTTACTTTTTGCCGCTTTCTTCGCTGGTGCTTCCACACGCTCGTAGGTTGCGCCCGAGAGCAGAATACTTGTGCAAGCGCAGGATGTTTAGCGGGGCTTTTGTTCAGCAGCCCCACTCTTCTATCATTGTTGTCTATATGGATTTTTCAGTATTAGTATTCGTCTTCATCCGAAACGTCTGCTGCTTCTAAGTCTAAATCTTCCGGATTTGTGTCGAAAGTGGTGCGATAGCTTTCTTCCGTCAGTTTGTCGTCATCGTAAGAGTCGTCATCGTCTTTCCCGTCATCTGTATTTTCCAATTCTTGCAAATCCTTATCCTCCTCGTTAAAGTCTTCATCCAGTGCTGCTTTTCCTCTGGATAGCTTGTTTTTGGTGAGTTCATTCTTTGGCTTTTCCTTTGCAAAAATGGCCTCTACCCATGATCCTTTTGGAATTTCAAGCACTTCAAATCCATCGTTGACCTTCTTTTCATACATGCCGCTGGGGTTGTGAAGTCTGTTTTGCGGAAGCGTTGTCGTGCTGATGTCGAAGCCACTTTCAATGATGTCTTTAATGCTCTGCGACAGCGAGTCCCAGCCACCACCAAAGTTTCTGTCAAGCACTTCAATGAGTTTTGCTGCCGATATGTGGCGGATGTTCTCGTATGTAAGGTCGGTTACGCGTGCGATGGGCTTCTTCTTAACAGCCCATTTCTGCTTTGATGCTTCGTCAGTACGCAGCTTACCCACCTTGAAGCCTCGTTGTTCGTATTTCTTGATGACTTCAGGTTTATCAACTTTGATTTCCTCGATCTCGAAAGCACTTTTAATAATGTCAAGATAATGACGCATGTTATCCTTGAGGTCAGCATCTTTTTGTGCCGCTTCCCATAGCCTGAAAACATCATTTTCCTGTAATTCCCAAACACTACTCTTGGTCAATGTCTTGAGGGATAAAGCGTTTTTTTGTTTCATATCTTTTTTAGTGGTCATTTATCTTTGATTGAATTGCAATGCTATTTCACAGGTAGCGTCAGCAGATTGGATGCCAGTGGCTATTGCTATGCGATGCTGTACATCCACGAGTTGGCTGTTTTTGCCTGTCAAAGAACCGTGTTGACTTATCCTGTTTGTTTGGCTGCAAAAATAAATACTTAATTCTTAATTGACAAACTTTTTTGCAAATATTTGAGGTAAACTAAAAAACGTCTTTATATCGCAATGATATAGCTAACTTTGGAGGTTATAAAGAAGATACAAAACCAGAATGTTGATGTACTTTTTCTGTCAGCATGCACATGCGTGTGTGGGCGATAGAAATCTTGCTCATTCATCACAGCAACCTCAGTTGTGAACAGCGTTTCGGCATGGCAACATCCAATAATGATGTGACATTTTTCTTGACAAACCACTCTTTATCCTTCGCATATTCTCCACCAACCTTCCAATTTTTTCAAATTTCGCAAGCAGCAGCAAAGAACGTATCTTGTTGTTGTGCAAGTCGTTCTGTGTTTCAAGCACCTTCATGACGTCTATTTTCCTTAACTTTTCCTGGTAAAAGGTAGCTTTTTACGCTGTTATTGCTATGCTCTTCGTGTCCAATTACATGCTTATTATGTTGCAAAAGCATGCTTTTTGACCGCTTAACTCAATGCGTTCGTGCAGATAGTGCCATTTGCGTTCTCTGATGAAGGGGCGATGCACCTTATTTACCTATTAATTTTTCCCAGTTTACCATTTTACAAGTGCCCTTTTTCTGTCATTTATTCGCACATAAAGGCGGAGCGTGATAGGTGGATAGTGCGATGACTTGCCAACGCAAGCTGCCATTCGTTCCTCCCACATAGATACGCCCTTAAAGCGGATAGAATAGTTGTAAAAAAACGCCATGTGCACCGTTGGTTCACGAAACTTTTATTACCTTTGCATGTACACAGAGTGCTTTGAATGTGCAGTCCAATTACGATTTTCGAGCATGTGTGTTTGTTGACAATGGATTATGAGTGAACCTTTAGCAGAAAGAATGCGTCCTCGTACGCTCGACGAATATGTGGGGCAGCAGCACTTGGTAGGAGAGGGGGCTGTGTTGCGCAAGATGATTGAGGCTGGCAGGATTTCTTCTTTCATCTTGTGGGGGCCACCGGGCGTGGGAAAAACCACCTTGGCTCACATCATTGCCAACATGCTGCAAACGCCGTTCTATACGTTAAGTGCCGTCACCAGCGGGGTGAAAGATGTACGAGAGGTGATTGAACGGGCCAAGAACAGCAGTTTTTTCAATTCGGCTTCGCCTATTTTGTTCATTGACGAGATTCACCGTTTCAGCAAGTCGCAGCAAGACTCGCTGTTGGGTGCTGTCGAAAAAGGCATCGTCACACTCATCGGCGCCACCACGGAGAATCCCTCTTTCGAGGTCATCCGCCCATTGCTGTCGCGTTGTCAGTTGTATGTGCTCAAGTCTTTGGAAAAAGATGACCTTTTGGAACTGCTTCATCGCGCCATCCATGAGGACGTAGAACTCAAACAGCGTCACATCACGTTGCAAGAAACGGGTGCCATTTTGCGATATAGTGGTGGCGATGCCCGTAAATTACTCAATATATTGGATTTAGTCGTTGGTGCTTCTGCCACCGAGGAGGTGGTCATCACCGACGAACTGGTTGAGACCCAGCTGCAACAAAACCCACTGGCATACGACAAAGGCGGCGAGATGCATTATGACATCATTTCGGCCTTCATCAAGAGCATCCGCGGCAGCGACCCTGATGCGGCACTCTATTGGATGGCGAGGATGATAGAAGGTGGCGAGGATCCACAATTCATTGCCCGCCGACTGGTTATCAGTGCGGCCGAAGATGTGGGACTGGCCAATCCCAATGCACTGTTGCTGGCCAATGCAGCTTTTGACGCTGTCATGAAGTTGGGATGGCCCGAAGGGCGAATACCGCTGGCCGAAGCGGCTGTGTATCTGGCTGCCAGTCCGAAGAGCAACTCCAGTTATTTGGGCATCGATGCCGCACTGGCGCTGGTCAAAGAGACGGGTAATTTACCGGTTCCTCTGCATTTGCGCAATGCGCCCACACAGTTGATGAAGCAACTGGGTTATCATGACGGCTATCTGTACAGTCATGATTATCCCGGACACTTTGTCGAACAACAATATCTGCCTGATGCCGTGAAAGATAAGCGTCTGTGGCATGCGCAGCATAGCGCGGCTGAAGAAAAATTATATCAATGGATGCGTCAGTGTTGGGGATCGCGTTATGACGAGACTTCCACGTCGCAAAAAGAATCATAGAAAGGAGAATGTTTATGGAAACAAATGGGAAGAAACAAACTGTCAACATCGTTGTTCTGGACGGTCATTGTGCCAATCCCGGTGATTTGTCGTGGGATGGATTCAAAGAGCTGGGTCGTCTCACCGTTTACGAGCGTACGACGGCCGATGAAGTCGTAGAACGTGCGAAGGACGCGCAGATTGTTTTAGTGAACAAAGTGTCCATGAAAGCTGACATTATCGCACAATTGCCACAGCTGAAATATATCGGTGTGTTGGCAACAGGCTTCAATCACATCGATGTGAAGGCTGCTCAAGAGCATGGTGTGACGGTGTGCAACATTCCGTCGTACAGTACATATAGTGTGGCTCAGATGGTTTTTGCCAGCATTTTTACCATCACGAACCGGGTAGAACACTATGCTCAGCAGACACGCGAGGGGCAGTGGTCAAAGCGTAGTGATTTCTGTTATTGGGACACGCCCTTGCTGGAATTGGCCGGAAAGACGATGGGAATTGTCGGATTGGGTAACATCGGGATGAAGGTCGCACGCATCGCTCGTGAGTTTGGCATGGAGGTGTATACCTATACCAGTAAGAATTCGGTGGATCTTCCATCGGGCATCCAAAAGACTACCCTTGACGGCTTGTTCTCGGTGAGTGACATCCTGTCTTTACATTGTCCTTTGTCAGAGCGCACACGCGAACTCATCAAGGCCGAGACCTTAAGCAAAATGAAGCAGGGTGCCATCTTGATTAATACCGGAAGAGGGCCCTTGGTTAACGAAGCTGATGTTGCAGCAGCCTTGGAAAGTGGCCAGTTGGCTGCATACGGAGCTGATGTGATGTGCTCGGAACCACCCGCAGCCGACAATCCATTGCTGAAACAACCCAATGCCTTCATCACTCCTCATATTGCATGGGCTACCGTTGAAGCGCGCAGCAGACTGATGAACATTGCCTTGGACAACGTGAAGTGCTTCCTGGAAGGGGCCGCACAAAACGTAGTGAGCTGTTGATGGGTGCGCAAGAGATTGCTGTAATGCTTTTTGGTGAGTATAAAAATAATCGCTTTTAGGTGCGTTTTTAAAAGAATATGTTCTATCAAAATCCTGAAATAGTCCACTCTTTACAACAGGGAATAGAGTTTGTTGGGACGTTTGCTTTTGCGATATCAGGCATTCGGCACGCTGCAGCCAAGAATTTTGATTGGTTCGGTGGGTTTGTCTGTGGTATCGCCGTTGCCATCGGTGGCGGAACCATTCGTGATGTCATGATTGGGGTAACGCCGTTTTGGATGACGTCGAGCATTTACATCATTTGTACGGTATTGGCTCAACTGTTCGTCATCGTTTTTTCAAAGTTTTTGAAGCGGTTGGACAATACCTGGTTTGTTTTCGACACATTGGGTTTGGCCTTGTTTACCATTGCCGGCATCCAGAAGTCTTTGGCCTATGATTTCCCCTTTTGGGTAGCTATCATCATGGGGTGTATGACGGGTTCGGCAGGAGGCGTGATACGCGATGTGTTGCTGAATAACGTACCCATTATCTTCCAAAAAGAGATTTATGCCATGGCCAGTATCCTTGGCGGCTTGGTTTATTGGGTTCTCATCAGTGTAGGCGTTGACGTGAGCATCACGGTAGTTTCTTCCTTCTTGGTGGTGTGTGTCATCCGATTTTTGGCTGTAAGGTATCATCTTTCCTTGCCTCGTTTGCGCTTAGAAGAATAGGTGTTGCGTGCAGGCAAGCAGTGACTGGTTGACAATTGTCATCAGAAAACCCTGAACCTGTATCCAAGAGTGAGGATGATGGAGGAGTTTCTGCTGTTTCCCATAATGGCCTTTGCTTTGTCAGTCTTGGCAAGTTTCCTGAAAGGATATTGGTAACGGGCATCCAAACTCACGTTGTGCCATACGAAACAGGCACCCACGGGGATGGTAACATCACTCCTGTACAATTCTTTTTTGATGCTTTTTCCGTTGCACTCCATCGTGATGGCGTATGCTGTATGGATACCGGCGTATAGTCCCAGTCTGTCTGCGATGTATTGCTTGAATAAAAAATCGGTATTGATATAGTTCAATCGATAGTCGAATGTGGCCCCTGCCTTTGGTGAAGCTAAGGAGATGGCATTGTGGCTACCATGATGAGAAAAGGTCAACTCGGTTTGGATGGCAAACGATTTGGTAAGGAAGGCTTCGGTATATATTCCTCCCATACCAGTGATTTTGGCTTTACCATGCAAAGCTGTCAGATTAGAATAGATGACGCCACCTTTTACTCCTACGTATGTATCCCATGGTTGGCGTTCGAATTTGGGCTTGAAAGTGCGTTGCCCCCAACAGGTGGTAGCAGCAAAGGCTACAAGAAAAAGTGCCAAAAAACCTTTTTTCATATCGTTTTACAATTGTGCTGTAAAAATACAATTATTTTATGATATGACAAAGTGTTTTGTTATTTTATCATAAAAATAAGCGGGGATGCACGTTCTTTATTTTTTGCGGGTGATTAAGTTTTGTGGTATGACTGATTCGATGATTGGTCTTCACCCGCGCTAAATGGCGGTCTTGCGCCTATCCATTATTTTTTCAAGTGATACGTGTTCAGAGCGTTGACAATGGTTTTTACCTCATCATTCGTGAGCGTTTGGTTGAGTGGAATGCTCACTTCGTGGTGATGAATCTTTTCGGCAATGGGGTAGGAGCGGTCGTTCCACTCTTTGTATGCCTGCTGTTTGTGCGGAGGTATGGGATAGTGGATGTTGGTTTGTATGCCCATGCTGATTAAGTGTTCTTGCAGTTCGTCCGGATGTTGGGTCAGCACGGGGAACACATGCCACACGTTTCCGGTTGAGTCGTGTGGAGGAAGCGTGATTTCTGCATTGTGGATGTGCGTGAGATAGTAGTGGGCTATCTCTTGTCTTCTTGTGTTTTCCTCATCCAGATACTTGAGTTTTACGCTCAACACGGCGGCCTGCAGCTCGTCCATTCTGCTGTTTCTTCCTTTATACTCAAAGACATATTTTCGTGACGAGCCATAATTGCCAAGGGATCTGATGACGTTGGCCAGTTTAGCGACAGAGGTTGTCACGGCTCCTGCATCGCCCAATGCGCCTAAGTTCTTGCTGGGATAAAAGCTATGAGCCGCCGCATCTCCTAACGACCCGGTGCGATGCCCCTCACTGTACAGGCAACCGTGTGCCTGTGCGTTATCTTCCAGCAGCTTCAGGTGATGTTTTTGACAGAGCTTACCTATCTTTTCTGTGTATGCACAACGTCCATAGAGGTGCACCAGCATGATGCCTTTGGTGCGTTCGGTGATAGCCTGCTCTATCAAGTTGTCATCAATTTCAAGGGTGTCTATGCGTGGTTCCACCAGTACAGGAACCAGGCGGTTGGCCGTAATCGACAGGATGGTGGCGATGTAGGTGTTGGATGGAACGATGATTTCATCGCCTTCATGCATCTCGCCCAGCTCCATGTAAGCTCTGAGTATGAGTGTGAGTGCATCCAGTCCGTTGGCGCAACTCACACAATGCCGGGTGCCAATGTATTCGGCATATTGTTTTTCAAACGTTTGTACCGCCT
>CAMQBP010000081.1 GCA_946999025.1 uncultured Prevotella sp.
CATCAAATGAATCATCATCATCATGAAACAAACAAAGATAGTATGTTCGATCAGTGATCGAAATTGCAGTGAGGAGTTTTTACGAAAATTATTTTTCGCGGGTATGAATGTCGTGCGTATGAATACTGCTCATGCCACTATTGATGGGATGAAAGAGATCATCAAGAATGCTCGTGCAGTTTCTTCCCACCTGGCATTGTTGATTGATACCAAGGGACCGGAAGTGAGAACCACGAACGTTACTGAGCCATTGGTTTACAAGACGGGTGAAATTGTGAAGATTTTCGGCAGACCTGACGTAGACACCACACACGACATCATTAACGTTTCGTATGTTGACATCGCAAGAGATTTGAAAGTTGGCAACGATATTTTAATCGATGATGGCGCTCTCGACTTGAGAGTTATTGATATCATCGGCCCCATGCTGGTGGCACAAGTCATGAATGACGGCGTACTCGGGGCTCATAAAAGTGTGAACATACCAGGAAGACACATCGACTTACCTGCTCTTACTGAGAAAGACAAGCACAACATTCTCTTTGCTATCGAGCAGGACATTGACTTTATTGCGCATTCTTTTGTACGCAATGCACAGGATGTAAAAGCCGTGCAAGACATCCTTGATGAACATCACAGCGACATCAAGATTATTTCAAAGATAGAAAATCAAGAGGGGGTTGATAACATCGATGAGATTATCGATGCCTCTTATGGTATCATGATTGCCCGCGGTGACCTGGGTATCGAGGTTCCCATTGAGGAAATACCTGGCATTCAGCGTCAGATCATCCGCAAATGCGTCATGAAGAAAAAGCCGGTCATCGTAGCCACGCAGATGCTTCACACCATGATTAACAATCCGCGTCCCACACGAGCCGAAGTAACCGACATTGCCAACGCCATCTATTCTTGGACAGATGCGTTGATGCTCAGTGGCGAAACGGCATCTGGGCGATATCCTGTGGAGGCCGTCAAGACCATGGCACGCATAGCCGAGCAGGCCGAAGCCGACAGAACATGGGAAACAACCATCGACCCTATGGCTCATGGTTATGAAGGCCAACGGGAATTTTTGGCGCATTCAGCCATTGAGTCTACCCGCAAACTGGGCGTGAAGGGCATCATCACGGCCAGCGAGACAGGTAAAACGGCTCGCACGTTGTCGTCTTTCCGCGGTGCCACACCTATCTTGGCCATCTGTTATAGAGAGAAAACGCAACGATTGCTGAATTTGAGTTATGGAATTATTCCTATTTACCAAAAAGAACATACCAGTTCTGAATATCTCTTTACCGCAGCCCTTAGGATGCTTCGTCAGAAGGGATATATCACACCAGAGGATAAAATAGCCTACCTTAGCGGCAGCTTCGGGAAGAACGGTGGTACCACTTTGCTCGAAATCAATAAAGTAGGACAGGTGTTTGACAACTCATACGAGTTCCACCTTCCACATTATGTAAAGGACGAAACAGAAGCGACGCGATAAACGACCGTGGCAAACTTTGAACTAAAATGAAATGAACATCGGAATTATTGGAACGGGAAAAATCGTCAACGAAATGATTCCCGTGGTCCAACAAATCAATGGTGTCACGATTCAGGCCATTTGCAGCCGACCGCAAAGTCTTTCAAAGGCAGAGCGGTTGGCTGCTTTGTTTCATATAAAAGAGGTTTACAACGATTATGATGCCATGCTCCACGAGAGTGACATCGATTTTGTTTACGTGGCTGTAGCCAATCATGCACATGCAACTTATGCACGGCGTGCCTTGTTGGCCAAGAAAAATGTCATCATCGAAAAACCCATCTGTACGTCTGTTGCTGAATTGGAAGAGCTGATGCAGTTGGCATTTGCCAACTACTTGTATATATTCGAAGCTGTTACCTTATTACATATGCCTCACTACCAATTGATAAAAGACGAATTACTGGCGCAACTGGGGCATATCAAATTGATAGCGTGCAATTACAGTCAGCGCTCCAGTAGGTACGATTTATATTTAAATCACCTGTTAACGCCCGCATTTGATCCGGCATGCCACGGTGGGGCTTTGATGGACATCAACGTCTATAACATTAATTTTGTCGTATCATTGTTTGGCGAGCCCATTCGCGCGGAGTATCATCCCAATGTGGGATATAACAAGATTGACACCTCTGGAGTGGCCATTTTGACCTATCCTGATTTCGTGGCTACCTGCATTGGTGCTAAAGATTGTGACGGGCATTCGTTTGGAGCTATACAGGGTGACGAGGGGTGCATATACGTCACAGGACCCGTCAGTACGCTATCTGAATTGGAACTGAGTAAGGACGGCAAACAGCAAACCATCAACATTCAGCCTAAGAAGCACCGGTTGGCTTTTGAATTCGAGCATTTTCGTGATATTTATCACTCCAATCAGGTTGATGAAATGAAGCACTACCTGCAAATTTCTCACCAAGTGATGAAAGTAATCGATCAATTGCAAGGCTACACCTTATCTTATTGATAGAGCCATTGGGCCGTCGTTGAAAAATATACACAAATCATGATTTAGAAAAAATTGACTGAGAGCGAATATCGTCAACGCATCAAGGAACTGGAAGAAGCACTTGAATACGAGCGACTTCGCAATTACGCCTACGAGAAGCTCATCGAGATAACCGAAAAGGAAGAGGGAATTACCATTTTGAAAAAAGGCGACAAGCCGAATACGAAATAGCACTAACCACATTCGTTTTTGCTCCTGTGTGTCCAAACTCAATGAGTTTGCCCTCCAATGTCTATGGGTTTGCCCTCCAATCTCAATGGGTTTGAAGGGTAAAGTCATGGAGATTGTTTTTCAATCTTAAACCCAAGGAATTCCTCCTGTTTTTTCTAAGCTGGAAAGCCAATGTCTGTTTGGAAATTTATTAACTCTTTTTCATGAAATATCATTCTATCGTATGCAAAAACATACTCGATGATATGGTCTATTGTGAAGTGACATGTATCATGACGATACATTCTTCTAAAATTCCATGGTTTTGTTCGTTACTATCCTAAAGCATTTTCTTCACAAAAAATATAAGTACTTAAAAATCTTGTTGATGTATCATTTTTAAACATTTCCATGCATCAACAAAGGAAAATACCCCAAAAACTTATTTTATCATAAAATTTCATCAAAAAAATTGTTGAAAAACTTGACAAAACGAAAAAATATACATATATTTGCAAAAAATAGAACAGTTTCGGATTTTTTTAATTTAGGTGATATGGCAAAATATAACATTGTTAAGAAAAAGGATAAGGATGCAGCCTACCGTTCCCTCGTCAGCCCTGAATTGATGGACGAGCTGCAGGAAAAAATTTTGGATGTTATCCTCATTCAAAAGAAATACAAAGACAAGAATTATTCGGCAAAGAAACTGGCAGAGGACTTGGGTACCAACACGCGGTACATTTCGGCTGTTGTCAATGTGCGCTTCCACATGAACTACACTTCGTTTGTAAACAAGTATCGTATTGAAGAGGCTATGGCAGTGTTGACGGATAAGAGGTATCATGATTTGAATATGGAAGAGATATCAGACATGGTAGGCTTTTCGAATCGGCAATCGTTCTATGCGTCTTTTTATAAATTGAATGGCTGTACACCTCGCGACTACAAGATGAAGCACCTGGCCATGCATCCAGCAGATGCACCAACCAAGAAGAAGGGAAAACGGAAAGCTAATTCGAAGAAGAAAAAGAAGTAATAATCCTATTGTCGCTGAATGACACATGAATTTAAATATTCAGACGAACGATTTGCAGATTTGCAAATACTAAGGTATCGTCTGAAAGGGTTTGAGAACTTGACGCTCAAACAAAAGATTTATATCTATTTTTTAGCAAAGGCCACATTGGCTGGAAGAGATATCACGACCGACCAGTTTGGCAAGTACAACTTGAAGATAAGAAAGGTGCTTGAGGCTGTGTATGAGGAATATGCTGGCCCGAGGGATAGTGATGACTTCAAGAATCTGGAAATCTATCTGAAAAGGATATGGTTCTCGAACGGCATTTATCATCATTACGGCAGTGAAAAGATGATTCCGGAATTTTCGGAAGATTTTTTTAGAAAAGTGTTGTCCGGGATAGATGCCTCACGCTTACCATTGGCACCGCATCAAACGGTACAAGAGCTGGCCGATGAGCTTATTCCAGTGATGTTCGATTCGAACATTTTACCCAAGCGTGTGAACAAGACCGATGGAGAAGATTTAGTGTTGACATCGGCTTGCAATTATTATGAAGGCGTTTGTCAAAAGGAAGTTGAGCAATTTTACGCTGCCCAGAAACAGCCTTCGGATGATGAGCCTGTTTCTTATGGACTGAATACCAAGTTGGTGAAAGAGGATGGTGTGATCAAAGAGATACCATACACGACCAGTACCCTGTACCAAAAGGAATTGAAACGAATAGTTTACTGGTTGGGCAAGGCGCGGGAATTTGCCGAAAACGAACAACAACAGAAGATTATCTCGCTGTTGATACGATATTATGAAACGGGCGACTTGGAGTTGTTCGACAAATATTCCATAGAGTGGCTGAAAGAACAGGATGGACAAGTTGATTTCATCAATGGTTTTATAGAGGTTTATGGCGATCCGTTGGGATTGAAAGGTTCCTGGGAAGGGCTCGTAGAGTACAAAGACTTAGAGGCTACCAAGCGCACCCAACTGATTAGTCGAAATGCACAATGGTTTGAAGATAACTCACCGGTAGAACAGCGTTTTAAGAAAGATAAGGTGAAAGGTGTGACCGCTCATGTCATCTGCGCGGCCATGTTGGGTGGCGATGAATATCCATCGTCGGCCATAGGAATCAACCTGCCGAACGCAGAATGGATTCGAGCCAGGTATGGTTCCAAGAGCGTTACGATAGGAAATCTCACGGAAGCTTACAATCATGTGGCCAGAGGAAATGGTCTGCATGAGGAGTTTGTGATTGATGACGAAACGCTGGGGTTGATTAACCGTTATGGGGATCTTTGTGATGATTTACATACCGATTTGCATGAGTGTCTGGGGCATGGCAGTGGACGATTGTTGCCAGGAGTCGACGGTGATGCCTTGGGCGCTTATGGTGACACCATTGAGGAAGCCAGGGCCGACTTGTTTGGACTTTATTATATCGCAGATGAGAAACTTATTGAGTTAGGATTGCTGCCAAACGCGGATGCGTTCAAATCTCAATACTATACCTACATGATGAATGGCCTGTTGACACAGATGGTCAGAATCAAGGAAGGGCATCAAATAGAGGAAGCTCACATGCGTAATCGCGCTCTCATTGCGCGGTGGGTGTTGGCTCATGCCGACGGTGAGGTGGCGATGGTGCAACGGCAGGGCGTTACTGCAGATGGCGCTGTTCGTCATTTCGTTCAAATCAACGATTATCAAAAACTGAGACAGCTGTTTACCAAACTGCTGGCAGAGATTCAGCGTATCAAGAGTGAAGGTGACTTTGAAGCCGCAAGAGCCATCGTTGAGAGATACGCCATTGACATAGATGCAGATTTGCACAGAGAGGTGTTAAGTCGTTATCAAAAACTGAACATCGCTCCCTACAAAGGATTTATCAATCCCTGGATGAAGCCTCAGTACGATGACCAGGGTAACATCGTTGACATACAACTTGATTATACAGAATCGTATGCTCATCAAATGATGAGGTATTCGAAAACATCAGAATCGGATGAATGAAGATATTAACGAAACGGTAAGGGAAATCAAGCGTTCATTCAGACTGTTGATGAACGGCGTTGCCTCACAATCCATGCGTCAGAAAGGAGTGGACTATAAGATAAACTGGGGGGTGTCACTGCCCGAGTTACAAAAAATGGCCCAACAGTATGGTAAGAATCACAATCTTGCTGTTGCATTATGGCAAGAGAATATCCGTGAATGCAAGATTCTGGCGACCCTCATCATGCCTCCCGAAGAAATGGACAAGGTACTTGCAGAGCAATGGATAGGGGAGATCAATTCGCAAGATTTGGCCGAAATGGCATGTTTTAATTTGTTCCAACACCTACATCATGCGGCAGATTTGTCTTACCAATGGATGAAATCCGACCGAGAGATTGAGCAGATGTGTGGTTATCTCATTCTCTCAAGGCTCTTGATGAAGGGGGAAAATCCCCATGGAAGTAGAATTGACGAATTCATGGATGAAGTGACCATAGCACTCAATAGTGAGAACATGGGCGTTCGCCATGCCGCGTTGAATTGTGTGATTAAATTCGCGGAGCTAAGTGAAGATTTTCGTAACATGGCCGAGAATAGGTTGAATTTGTTGTTGTGAAGATTTATATAGCCATACCTTACCTATATTTGAAGGAAATATTGTAACTTTGTGGAGTTATAATTTCGGGAAATGAAAAAAGATATCAGAAATGCTGTCAAACAGCTTCTAAATGATTATCTTGAAACAAACAACCTTAGAAGGACGCCAGAGAGGTATGCTATCCTTGATGCAATATACAGCATCAGGGGACATTTCTCTTTGGAGGAGTTGGATGAATATCTCGTTGAACATAACTTTAGGGTTAGTAGGGCAACCCTTTATAACAACTTAAGATTGTTTAGAAAACTGCGATTTGTGATTTGCCATCGCCTGCAAGATGGCACGGTGTATGAGTCGTGTTATGACAATAAGGATCATTGCCATCAAATTTGCACGGTATGTGGCAAAGTGTCGGAGGTAAACTCCCCAGCAATTGTCGAGGCTGTGAACGAAACTAAGCTGAGAAGATTCAAGAAAGATGGATTCACACTGTATATCTATGGGATTTGCAGTACATGTCAAGCATTGATGACACGCAAGAAAACGAATAAAGAAAGAACTAAAAAAATAAAATAAAATGAATAAAGGAAAAGTTGATGTCCTGCTTGGTTTGCAGTGGGGTGACGAAGGAAAAGGCAAAGTAGTCGACGTGCTCACGCCAAAATATGATGTTGTTGCCAGGTTCCAGGGCGGGCCAAATGCAGGCCACACACTGGAGTTCGAGGGCCAAAAATATGTCCTTCGCAGCATTCCTTCTGGAATCTTTCAGGGTGGAAAGATCAATATTATTGGTAATGGCGTGGTGCTTGCACCAGATCTTTTCATGGACGAAGCTAAAGAACTGGAAAAGAGTGGCCACGAATTGAAAAGCCGTATCCATATCTCCAAGAAGGCTCATCTCATCATGCCTACGCACAGAGTGCTGGATAGGGCCTACGAAGCCGCACGAGGAAAGGGCAAGGTTGGAACAACAGGTAAAGGTATTGGTCCGACATACACAGACAAAACGTCGAGAAATGGTTTGCGGGTAGGAGATATCCTTGACAACTTTCAGGAAAAATACGAGGCTCATAAGGCGCGCCATTTGGACATGTTGAAGGCACTTCACTTTACAGATTTCGATTTGGAAGAAACGGAAAAGCATTGGATGGAAGGTATAGAGTACCTCAAACAATTCAACATTGTTGACAGCGAACATGAGGTAAATCATCTTCTTCGTGAGCAGAAAAGCATCTTATGTGAAGGTGCGCAGGGTACCATGCTGGATGTTGATTTCGGCAGTTATCCGTTTGTAACGTCTTCCAACACCATTTGTGCCGGCGCATGTATCGGACTGGGGCTTGGTCCCAACAAGATTGGAAACGTCTATGGCATCATGAAGGCTTATTGTACACGTGTAGGGTCAGGTCCCTTTCCAACCGAACTTTTCGACGAGGATGGCAAGAAACTTCGTGACATCGGCCATGAATATGGCGCTGTTACAGGTAGAGAGCGTCGTTGTGGCTGGGTAGATTTGGTTCAATTACGTTATTCAATCATGGTCAATGGTGTGACTCACCTTATTTTAATGAAGAGTGATGTGCTGGATCAATTCAAGGTGATTAAAGCATGTGTAGGTTATAAACTGAAGGATGGCACGCAGACGAAGGAACTTCCTTATGACCTTGAAGGAGTGAAGCCTATTTACCAAGAGTTGCAAGGCTGGCACACTGACTTAACAAAAATGACCAACGAGGAAGAATTTCCTCAGCAATTCAAAGATTACATCAAGTTTTTGGAGGAGTTTTTGGAAACACCTATCAAAATTGTTTCAATCGGACCTGATCGTAATCAAACGATTGTAAGAAACTAATGATAAAAGAGAAATTAAATGACTAA
>CAMQBP010000082.1 GCA_946999025.1 uncultured Prevotella sp.
TCTACGACGCCTTCATCGAAGGGGCGAAAGACGGGTTTACCACGGCTGTGCGCATCATACCTTATTTAGTAGCCATCCTCGTGGGCATCGGTGTGTTCCGTGCATCGGGTGCTATGGACATGTTGGTCGACGGCATTGGATGGTGCGTGTCAGCGGTTGGAGGCGACAATCAGTTTGTGGGTGCCTTGCCAACCGCCCTCATGAAACCGCTCTCGGGCAGTGGTGCGCGCGGCATGATGGTTGACGCAATGACCACATACGGTGCCGATTCGTTCGTTGGTCGCTTGAGTTGCATCTTCCAAGGCTCCACCGACACCACCTTTTATATATTGGCTGTCTACTTCGGTAGTGTCAATATCCGCTACACACGTCATGCCGTGGCGTGCGGATTGCTGGCCGATTTGGCGGGTGTTGTGGCGGCGATAGCCATCGCGTACATGTTTTTTGGATAGAAGCCTCACCCCCAGCCCCTCCCCGAAAGGGAGGGGAGTGGTTAGCTGTATGATGTTGTATAATGTTGTAGAACTATGAATTTGTGAGCTTGTCAATTAAACCAACTATCTATTCCCCTCCCTTTCGGGGAGGGGTTAAGGGGTGGGGCTTTAATTTGTAAACTATATTATCTCAACTATGTCGAATCTAAAGTCATTGGTCAAGGATACAGCCATTTATGGACTGAGCAGCATCGTCGGTCGTTTTCTCAACTACCTGCTCACTCCCCTGTACACCATCAAGCTGGCATCGGCCAGCGGCGAGTATGGCATCATGACCAACATGTATGCCGTGACGGCTCTGATACTCGTGATATTGACATTCGGATTGGAGACCACCTTTTTCCGTTTTGCCAACAAGTCGGGCGAGGATCCACGCAAAGTCTATTCTACCACGCTGATTGCCGTTGGCTCCGGCGCACTGAGTTTTTTCCTGTTGGTGCTGATGTTCTTGTCACCCATCGCCTCGTTCATGGGCTATGCCGACCATCCATCGTATATATGGGTTATGGCACTCACGGTGGCCATCGACTCGTTCCTGTGCATTCCGTTCGACTACCTGCGTTTTAAGAACCGTCCTATCAAGTTTGCATCTCTCAAAGTATTTATTATTGTTCTGAATATTTCGCTCAACTTGGTTTACTATCTCTTGTTGCCCGCACTCTATGAGCGTCATCCAGAGGTGGTAGGAATGGTCTACAGTCCATCTGTTGGCGTGGGCTATGCGTTCTACATCAACCTCGCCTGCTCGGCGCTCACCGTTCCTTTGCTGTGGAAAGAGTTGACCTGCGTGAGCTATGTCTTCGACAAGAGGCTGATGAGGCGCATGCTCTCGTATAGTTGGCCCATCCTTGTGCTGGGATTGGCGGGCATCCTGAACCAGACAGCCGATAAGATATTGTTTCCACATATCTATCAAGGTGCCGATAGTTTGGCCCAGCTTGGCATCTATGGAGCCGCCAGTAAGATAGCTATGATTATGGCCATGATCACACAGGCCTTTCGCTTTGCCTACGAACCCTTTGTCTTTGGCAAAGCAGAGGAACGCGACAATCGCGAAACCTACGCCAAAGCCATGAAATATTTCATCATTTTCACCCTGCTGGCCTTCCTTGTTGTGGTGGGCTATCTGGACATCTTGCGCTATCTCATCGGCAAGGATTACTGGGAAGGGCTGCGCGTGGTGCCCATTGTCATGGCCGCCGAAATCATGATGGGCGTTTATTTCAACCTCTCATTCTGGTACAAACTCATCGACAAGACCATCTGGGGAGCGTATTTCTCGGGCATTGGTTGCGCCGTACTCATTGCCATCAACGTCATCTTTGTGCCGCGTTACGGCTACATAGCGTGTGCATGGGCTGGCTTTGCGGGCTACGGCGTGGCCATGATTCTGTCGTATATTGTCGGCCAGAAGATGTATCCCATCCGCTATCCCATGCGCAACATCCTCACCTATGTGGCGTTGGCAGCGGCTTGTTTCTTTATTATGACAACCTTTAATGATGTACTTACCACAGCAGGTGCGCTGGCTGTCAACACATTGCTCATTGCGTTGTTTGTGGCTTACATCATCAAGTTCGACTTCCCATTGCGCCAATTGCCCATCATAGGCAAATATTTCAGAAAATAAATCAATCACAATAATATGAAAAAATCAACATTACTCCTTGCCGGATTGCTTGCTGCCAGCGTGGCAAGTGCCGACGAAGGCATGTGGACCTTGTACAACTTGCCGCAAGCTGTGTATGAACAGATGCAGGCACAAGGCTTCAAGGTTCCTTACAACGACTTGTACTATGGCGATCAGGCCATGAAGAACGCGGTGGTCAACTTCTCCGGTTATTGTACTGGTGTGGTGGTTTCGCCAGACGGATTAGTGTTCACCAACCACCATTGTGGCTTCGAAGGCATCCGCAGTCACTCCACCGTGGAGCACGACTACATGAAAAATGGCTTTTATGCCAAGAGCTATGAGGAGGAACTACCTAACAAAGACATGTTCGTGAGTTTCATGGTCGAGCAGAAAGACATTACCGACAGGCTGAGAAAGTTAGACTTTGACAATCTTACCACCGAGCGACAAAACGCAATACTCGACTCGATACAGAATGCCATGAGCGACTCCATCAAACGCATTGACAAGACACTGCACATAGGGATTGACGCTTTCTACGAGGGCAACACCTACTATGCCACCACTTATCGACAGTTCAACGACCTGCGACTGGTGTTCGCCGTGCCCAAGTCGATGGGCAAATTCGGTGGCGAAACAGATAACTGGATGTGGCCACGGCAAACCTGTGACTTCTCTGTGTTCCGCATCTATGCCGACAAGAAGACCAACGGACCGGCTGAATATTCTAAGGATAATGTGCCATATCATCCTAAAAAATGGGCACAGGTAAGCCTGCAAGGCTACAAGGATGGCGACTATGCCATGACCATTGGCTATCCCGGGTCGACCAGCCGCTACCTCTCGTCGTATGGTATTCGTGAGCGTAGGGATGCACTCAACGCTCCCCGTGCACAAGTGCGTGGCGTGAAGCAAGCCATTATGACCCGACACATGCGGGCAGATGAGGGCGTACGTATCAAGTATGATTCGAAGTTTGCGCAGAGTTCCAATTACTGGAAGAACTCCATCGGCATGAACAAGTGTATCGACTCCATTGGCATTATCCAGCAAAAGCAGCAATATGAACAGAAAATACGCCAATGGCAACAGCAAACAGGGTACCTGAAGGGCAAGCTCGACTTTGACACCATGGCCCGACTCTATAACCAACGCCTCAATATCATGAAGGCTTATATGTACTTCCGCGAAACATTCGGCCGCACCAACGAGTTCACTACCCGTGCCATGCAGCTGAACAATAAGGAAATACTTGGCCCCAAAAACAATCCCAAGAAGCAATACATCCTCTTCAAGGACAACAGCGACGAGTGGGATGAGGCATTGGATAAGGAGGTAATGGCTGCGCTGCTCAAGAACTATAAGGACAAGGTGCCGGCCAAATATCTACCTAAATTCTACCAAACCATCACCACCAAGTTCGGCGGTGACTACACCCGCTATGTCAATGAGCTGTATAAAAAATCGTTCTTGATGAAGAGTGGCAAGCGAATCTACGCCAACAAGAAAAGCTACCAGCGTGACCCTGGCGTTGTGTATAGCCTTGATTTGCTGGAAATCATGGGGCAACTTTCTGCTGATAAGTCTCAGTACGAAGACAGTATTGCCCAACAAGAGAAGTATCTGTGTGCTGCTAAGCTGCGCATGGAGGAAGATATGCCCCACTATTCGGATGCCAACTTCACCATGCGGTTGAGTTATGGACAGGTTGGAGGCTTCCTGTTAGGCGGTAAACCTTCGGGCTATTACACCACGGCAGAAAGCATCGTGGAGAAAATGAACCAGGCTGATAAAGTGTACGAGTACCAGGCAGAACCCGTGATGAAAGAGATTCTCAGCGCCAAGGACTTCGGTCCATACCAGGACAAGCACACGGGTAAGATGCAACTTTGCTTCCTCACCAACAACGATATCACCGGTGGAAACAGCGGAAGTCCAATGTTCGACGGCCAAGGACGGCTCATCGGACTGGCTTTCGACGGCAACTGGGACAGTCTTTCGAGCGACATCAACTTCGATTCTCGCCTGGCTCGCTGCATCGGAGTGGACATCCGTTATGTGCTGCTGATGATGGATCGTTGGGGACACGCTGACCGTTTGCTCCAAGAAATCAACGCCCAGTAAAGCGCTGCATATATGATAGTGGTGACATGCCACGTGGACAGAATGAAACGTGATGCGGATGACCGAGCAAGTTTCATTTCGCCTTGCACCCTATCTTCACACAAACTGTTTTCCTTGCTCAGCAAACTGCCTGAACGAGGAAGACAGTTTTTCTTGTTTTTTCATGGTTCGTCATGGGTGATATGACAGCCACTTGACTCCAAAAAACGATTCATCCTCCTAAAAAAAGTGCTCAATATTTGTAACACAATCTGCATTTTCTACGTCTGATGAAATAGAACACCACCATGATAGCGTGTTTTTGAAGTAACATAACATAATCCATTAAAAATTAAATACGTATGAAAAAAGTGATGATGATCGCAGCGTTGGCATTCATGACCATGACTGTTCAGGCCCAAATGTCGGTAGACCGTTTGATGAGGAAGTACAAACATTCGCCCAAGGCGGAATATGTTCATGTGCCAAAAATGATGATGACGCTGGCCAAGGCAATAAAGACTGGCGACGCCGACGACTATTCGAAATACATCAAGCATATCAACAGTATCAAAGTATTGGACATGGAGGATTGCTCAAACGCTGTTAAACAACAGTTTTTCAAGGATGTTACTCAACTGAAAACAGTAGGTTATGAGGAGTTGATGACGGCAAAGGAAGCAGATGAGCAAACCGTAATCATGGTGAAGAGGAACAAAACGGGAATTAAAGAACTTGTCATCGTTGATTCGGGTGATGACGATGCCGCATTAATCCAAATCTTGGGAAACATCAAGAATTCAGAGATACAGAAGATTCTTGCGGAGGAAAAGAAGAAATAATCAGCTCCCCAACCCACTCAACCTTACCAGCTGTATGGATGCCTCACAGTTTAAGCAGTGTTTCTTGCCATGTCATGAGCAAATGTACCGCATGGCATGGCGGCTCACGGGCAATGCGCAGGCGGCCGAAGACCTGGTGCAGGAGGCTTTTCTAAAGCTGTGGATCAAGCGCGATGGACTGCAAATTACCGACTCGGCCGAGGCTTTCTGCGTCACCACGGTGAAGAACTTGTTCTATGACCAGGTGCGGAAGCGGCGTCCACAAACCACGGATCATACCCCAGAGGAGTTGCAGATACCCCACGATGACAATGCCGGCAGGGCGATTGAGCAGGCAGAAGACAGGCAGATGGCGTGGCAACTCATCAACCGTCTGCCCGAACAGCAAAGGCAAATCGTGATGATGAGGGACATCGGCGAGCTGGCGTATCGGGAGATAGAGCGGCAAACGGGCCTCACAGCGGTAAACATCAGGGTACTGTTGAGCCGCGCCCGCAAGCAGATGAGAGAACAACTAAAACAGATGAAAGACAATGGATACAGATAAAATCAGGCAACTTCTTGACCGTTACTATGACGGGCAGACCAGCGAGTGCGAGGAACAAGTGCTGAAAGACTATTTCCTTCAGGACGACGTTCCGCCTCAGTGGGCGACCGATCAGCGACTCTTCCGGCAGTTGTATGGCGCGGACATGCCGGCCATTGACGGTCTGGAGCAGCGGTTGTCGCGGCAGATTGACGGTTGGAACCGCGTGGAAAAGACGGCCAATCGGCGTATCCGCACCGTCGGTCTGCGGTGGATAGCCGGCATTGCGGCCTCCCTGTTGTTGCTGTTTGCCATCGGCCTCCTGGTCGACAGGCAGCAAAAGCAGGCGCAATATGCCGTGCAGCAAGATACATTCGACGACCCGAGGGATGCGTATGCCGAAACACAGAAGGCCCTGATGATGTTTTCCAAGTCAATAAACAAAGGTTTAAATAAAGTAGAAAATGTTACACAAGAGTGATTTGACCGCGTGGCTGAGAACATTGTCCCTGGCCATTTGCCTTGTATGGGGCTGTGTGTCGCTGTCGGCACAGGATCGCCTGTTCAAGCAGTTTGAGAACACCAAGGGCGTGTCTACCGTGTACATCTCGCCCGCGATGTTCAAGCTAATGCCCAAACTCGACGTGGGCGACAAGGATTTGGCCAAGCTGGCCTCCCGACTGACGCGCCTGCAAATCCTGCAATGCGAACGTCCGTCGCTGATTCCTTCTATCAAGAAGCAGGCACAGGCGTACTATGACAACAACCGCTATGAAGTGATTATGCGGGTGAAAGACGACGACGAGCGTACCACCATCTACCAGAAAGTGGTGGGAAAGGGCAACCATGAGTTTGTTCTTCTCAATGAGGAGAAAGACGAGCTGTCACTCATCCACCTCATTGGGAACATCACATTGGAGGATATCAAAGGCCTCTACGACCGATAGATGACGGACACGTCATACAGAAGAAGGCTGGTTTGAATGGATAAACCAGCCTTCTTTTTGCGATGGAGGGTGAGTATGGATTTGATGGAGGGTGCACATGGATTTCACAGCTTGGCTCATGATCGTAACTTGCTGTCATCTACGGCTTTGCAATAGCATTGACTTTGGATGTTAAACCCATTGACATTGGCTGCCAAACCCATTGAGTTTGACGACCAAAGTCAATGAGTTTGAAAACCGATAAGATGATGGTATGATGTAGGGGCGTGATTCATCACGTTCCGAAAAGATTGTGGAGTGGGGTGTGGTCTTGATTTATCACGTTCCGAATAAACACAAATGGCCTGGAGGGTTGTGATGGCATCACGTTCCTCCAGGCCATTGTCATGCTGTGTAAAGGTCTAACTATCAGTATCTCACCTTGATGTATTTCACGCCGTGAGTAGGCACAAAGTAATTAGTGTCGGTGGTAGACAAGTCTTTCTGCTGCCACAGGTCACGCACGGACTGCAACTGCCGAATGCCCAGTTGGCCGAAATATTTGGAAAGATCCACGCGCGCATCCTCGCTTCCTACGTTGAAGATGCCGATGGCATGACAGCCGTCGGCCAGTGGACGTTGCCATATTTGGATGTCACCGTCCAGCACGTCGCGCTTGGCCTGCTTGCCCAGTGCGTCTTGGTTGATGGCGTTTACCTCGTTGTTGCACAACAAACCGAAGGTGAAGTCGTCCATCTGACTGAGGTCACCGCCCATAAGCATGTTGGCAGCCAGCAGGGTCCAGAGCGAGATGTGCGTGTACTGCTCGTCGGGTGTCAGGCGTGTGTCGTGGAGTTTTGGCCCCCATCCCACCTTACCTACTACAAGCATGTCGGGGTCGTTCCAATGACCTGGCCCGGCGTAGGGATAGAGTTCGGCCTGACGTACGAATCCGATGTAGTACATCGACTGCCATGTGTCGGTGATGTCGCCGGTGGTTCTCCACGAATTGGCATCAACCGCATGACCCCATTTCCACACATCGGCCATGCCGTATTGACATAGACTGTAGAAAATGTCGCGTGGCTGTGCGCGCAAGTATTCCTGCATTTTCAGGTAAGGGCGCACGTATGCGGCAACGGAAAGGTCGCCATCGGCATCAAACTTGCGGCTGTAGCCACACCAATCGTATTTCAGATAGTCAATGCCCCACTCGTTATAAGTCTTCGCATCCTGCTCCTCATGGTCGAGCGAGCCAAGGTAATGCCCGCATGTAAGGTCGCCTGGCGAGGAGTAGATGCCAAAGCGCAGTCCGTTGTCGTGCAGCCAGTCGCCCAGTCCTTTCATGTTCGGGAACTTCTCGTTCACGGCAATGGTGCCGTCAGCATTACGCTTCTCGGCCTCCCAGGCATCGTCCACGTTGATATAATTGTAGCCATAGTCGGCCAATCCACGGTCGATGAGTGCCTTGGCAGATGCCATTACTTTCTCTTGTGACACGCTGGTGCCCCAGCAGTTCCAACTGTTCCAACCCATAGGCGGTGTCAAGGCAATCTGATGGCCAACGTGGATGCTGAAGTCTTTCTCATCTTTTCCCTTGCTGTTTTCGGCCACCAAGGTGAGCTTGTATTCGCC
>CAMQBP010000083.1 GCA_946999025.1 uncultured Prevotella sp.
AAGAGCCGATTTAAGGGCTATTTTTGAGATAAAAAATTGACATTTTTGCATGAAACGTCCGTAGGTATGTCATTCATCACGCTCCACTCTACCCAATAACACGACACTTGCATTGAAGTGGTAAAGTTGGTGAAACAATAGAATCAGGATGGTTTTTCACCATCAATCATCATTTCTTTAATGACAAATCCGTGTGTCACCACGCACAATAAGAGTATTTGCAAGCGTAAATTTTCGAAAGTTTTGTCTATCTTTGCAAGTGAACTTTTAGAGGGCATCGCTGCAAAATGCTATCAATGGCTGAAGTGGTTTTGAGGTCATCTACTTGAAGTTTTGAGAACGATAAAAAAGAATGAACCCTCTCTCTTTTTACGATGATATAAGAATTAACGGAGAATTGATATATATGGAACACTTAAAAATGCAAAGCCCAGACATCGTGAGTGACAACATGGCTTACATTGCCCAGCGTTGGCCAGAGTGCCTGACAGAGACAAAGGACGAAAACGGTAAGCTTCGACAGGTGATAGACTTTGACAAACTTCGTCAGGCATTGTCTTCGAATGCCACGGGTGAGGGACAAGAGCGTTATCAGTTTACATGGCCCGACAAGCGTCATGCCATACGAATGGCAAACACACCCACCACCAGCACGCTGCGCCCTTGCCGTGAAGATAGTGTTGATTTTGATAATACGCAAAATCTGTATATCGAGGGCGATAACCTTGAGGTGCTGAAGCTATTGCGTGAGTCGTATCTCGGCAAGGTGAAGATGATTTATATTGACCCACCGTATAACACGGGTGGCGACTTTGTGTATAAGGATAACTTTATTAAAAAGAACTCAGACTACGCCGAAGTATCTGGTGCGTACGATGAAGAGGGCAACCAAATTGCCAGTGAGTTTGAGAAGAATGCCGACACCAACGGTCGTTTCCACACCGATTGGCTGAACATGATTTATCCCCGACTGAAAGTAGCGAGGGACTTACTCTCTGAAGATGGCGTGATATTCATTTCGATTGATGACAATGAGGTGCATAACTTGCGGAAAGTTTGCGATGAGGTGTTTGGGGGAAGGAACTTTGTGGCGCAACTGATATGGGAAAGAGCTTACTCTCCAAAAAACGATGCCAAATATATTTCTAATAGCCACGACTATATCATGATGTTCGCTAAAAATATTCACAGTTTCACAATTGGACGATTAGAGCGTACAGCAGAGGCGAATGCACGTTATTCAAATCCCGACTCCGACCCCAGAGGTGTATGGAAAGCAAGTGATATGTCTGTTAAAACTTACAATGCTGCTTGCGACTATCCCATTAAAACTCCTTCGGGGAAGACCGTAGAGCCTCCAGCAGGACGCTGCTGGAGTCTCTCACGAAACGCGTTTCGTGAGAGACTCCAAGATAATAGAATCTGGTTTGGTCCTAATGGAGACAGCACACCTGCCATAAAACGTTTTCTGTCTGAATTGAAATTTGAAGGTATGGCACCAACATCTATTTTGTTCTATAAGGAAGTTGGACATAGCCAAGAAGGTTCGCAAGAAGTTACAGCTCTTTTTGGAGATAAGGGTGTCTTTGACGGTCCTAAGCCTGTTCGTTTGTTAAGACGCTTGATAACCTTAGCCAACTTGAAAGATGACAGCATAGTATTGGACTTCTTCTCTGGCTCTGGCACAACAGCTCATGCGGTAATCAAAAATAATGCTGAGAAAGAAATAAAATGTAAATTTATCTGTGTTCAACTGCCCGAAGATATTCCAGAACAAAATCCTGCGCACAAGGCGGGATATAAGAACATTTGCGAGATTGGCAAGGAGCGTATTCGCCGAGCTGGAAAGAAAATAAAAGAGGAACACCCCGACTGGAAGGGTGACACGGGGTTCCGTGTGTTGAAAGTCGACAGCTCTAACATGGAGTACGTGTTTTATACTCCAGCGGCAACAGACATGCAAAGCCTCTTTGCTGATAACATCAAGGCAGACAGAACAGATGAAGACTTGCTCTTGCAGGTGATGATGGAACTTGGCATTGCCCTCTCAGAAAATATAGAGAAAACAGAGATAGCTGGCAAGACGGTTTGGAACGTTAATCAAGGCTATCTCATGGCTTGCTTTGAGCCAAACGTTTCCGAAGATACTATTACGGCTATTGCTAAGCAGCAACCACAATATTTCGTCATGGCAGACCGCTCTTTGGCAAGCGACAACGTTGCCGACAACTTCGAACAGCTCTTTGAGGAATACAGTCCCACAACAATTAGAAGAATACTTTAATTTAGATTACCATGAAATTCCCAGTCACTAAGATAGACATATCAATATATACAGCCAAAATAGCAAGTTTGCTTAACGATGAAGATTGCGCAATCTTTATTGATACGAATATACTTTCTCAGCTATACCGATTAAATGATAATGCACGACAAGACTTTTATAGTTGGGTAAAAAAGTGTGGAGATAGATTCCATGTTCCAGCATGGGTTATTCATGAGTATTCTGATAAAATTTATTCAAAGCAAACCAAAGAATTTCTTACTGAGCTATCTAACGTAAAAAAATATACTGGTGAAATAGAAAAGCTTTCATATTTTGTAAAAGGATATGCAGGGGCTTCGATGTTAAAAGGAACAGCATATGAGGGGAAAGTTGATTGCTTGAAAAAAGATATAGACAACATTGTTGACGGTTTGAACAAAATCAGTAAAGCAATTAATAATAGTTTCAATGAGCATCAGTCCAAAGTACACATAGAAATTACGGAGGAATTTGAACCCCATGTGTTAAATACTAACATATACACACTTCTCTCAAAGATAAATGATTACTCTTCAAGGTATGATAATAGAATCCCCCCAGGATATAAAGATAGTAATAAAAATGAAAATGCAATCGGTGATTTATTGATTTGGCGGGAGATTTTAGACTACTGTTCGATAAATAGGACTGCGAAAGTCATATTCATTACACGCGACAGAAAGCAGGATATTGTTTATGAACCTAATGAACAAATTCTCGGCTCTGAAGGACGTTGTGCTGCTCCATCTGAAAAAATTAGAATTGCAAAAAACAGTTTGGTTTACGAATTTAAGTTGGCAACTGGAAGTGAAGATTTTTATATTGTAGATTTTGAGACATTTGTTAAAATTAAAGCAAAGGAATATCGGGACTTGGCCATATCATTCCAAGTAGCATCAGCAAATGAAAATGATTCTTCAGACGATACAACTTCGCAAGAAGAAGGAGAAGAGGAAATCACATATCAAAAGACTGAAATTTCAATAGAAGATGATAAGTCACAAGTATTGCATGAGAGTCCTCAAACGACTTCAGGAACAGAAGTGGTCACACAACCCCTATATTCAGGTGTTGCACTAATGGATTCTCAGTATGATACATCGTTGAAGCACGGCTGCATGGATGATTTTATAACAAACTTAAAAAGTCACAACTGGTATATCCAAAACCCCGCTATAGATAAGCTACTTAAATGGACCTTCCCAGAAGAAACGAATGAAGCAGATAAGGATTCTGTCTTTGTCCTTGGCAGAAACATTCTCCAAAGTGCAGAAGGCTCCTCGGGAAGTGCTATATCCTATATAGAAAACTTATATCTCAATATCCAAAATTGGCCAAAGACCTTTCAGGTTGCTTTAATTGATGGAATTTTATATGAAGTATTCTTTGATTCTGAGCGAAAAATAAGACCAAGGAGCTTCAAGGCCTCTTTCTTTGAGGATATTTTTAAAAATATTCAAAAATTTGATTGGAAAAATCCATTTGATTTTATAAATGCGCAATTATCAAGGGTTACATCACGTTTTGTTCCTAAAGTTGGTGGGCAAGAAAAATATTTATTCTGTTTTGATTTTAATGAACAAGGCAATACAGTTGGTTTGAAATGTAATGAACAGAATATTAGTTCTACTTTCATAAGCAGATTCACATCTGAATTTGCAGATTCTACCCAAATAAAAGCGGCTTTAATGTCATATTATGCCATTCCACAATCACAGATTCAAGTGGAAGGTATACCTCTATTTCAAGAAAAGATAAAATATATAATGGAAAAAATGGATGACTACAATTTACCATTTTAGTAATAGGAACAATGAATAACATACCAAAAGATACCAACCAAATTTCAGGTTTCAGCTCGCTATATTCGGACATCTGTTCGATTATAGAGGATGCCCGTGAGCAAGCATACCGTGCTGTCAATGTTTCCCTCACACTTCGCAATTGGATGCTTGGTGAACACATTGCACGTGAAAAACTTGACGGAGAAGAGAGAGCCGAATATGGAAAACAAGTAATAATCACACTTGTTAAAGAACTAACACATGAGTATGGGAAAGGCTTCAAATTTAACAGTTTATATCAATACATAAATACATACTTATCTACAAGCTATTTCCAAACCTTTTGGACGCAGTGCGTACAAAATCGAAAATGTTGACTCAGTGCGTCAACTATTAGGAATTGGCACGCAAGATAGAGATTCAGAAGGAAATCTTTCGTCAGCAACAGGCAAATAAAGATTAAAAGGATGAAGTTTAAGTTTAAGATACAACAGTACCAAACCGATGCCGTAGAGCAGACGGTGGAGGTGTTTAGCGGTCAGCCCTCAAAGCAAGAAGCGAAATATCGGCGTGACTTGGGAAAGACACAAGGGAACATTACATACGAAGAAGATTATATCGGTTTTCGCAACAATGAGGTTGAGCTGGATAGAAGCCAACTGTTAGATAATATCCATCGCATACAAGGATTGGGCAACATTCCTCGTAGCAACGACTTAGTGGCAACCCACGGGTTAGGGGCTTGCTCACTCGACATAGAAATGGAAACGGGAACGGGAAAGATTTACGTTTACATCAAGACAATGTTTGAGCTGAACAAACGCTACGGGTGGACCAAATTTATTGTTGTGGTGCCCAGTATCGCCATTCGTGAAGGAGTGGCAAAAAGTTTTGCCATGCTCGAAGATCATTTCATGGAGCAATATGGTAAGAAGGCTCGTTATTTCATTTATGACAGTAGCAATCTACAAAAGATAGACAGCTACAGCAGTGACGCCAACATTAACGTGATGATTATCAACACGCAAGCTTTCAACACATCTTTGAAAGAGGGGCGAGAAACAAAGAAGCTCGTATCATCTACAGCATAAGAGACGATTTTAACTCGCGCCGACCGATAGATGTGATTGCAGCCAACCGCCCCATCATCATCATGGACGAGCCGCAGAAAATGGAAGGAGCTGCCACACAGAAAGCACTTCGCAACTTCCGTCCGCTCTTTGTGCTCAACTACTCGGCTACACATAAGACTTCGCACAACTGTATTTATGCCTTGGACGCACTGGATGCTTACCAGCAGAAACTGGTGAAGAAGATTCAGGTGAAAGGCATCACCCTGCAAAATCTGCAAGGCACCTCGTGCTATATTTACTTTGACAGTATTGTGCTGTCAAAGAACCGTGCACCACAGGTGAGGCTTGAGATTGACATGAAAGGTAAATCGGGAATAAGCAGGCGCACATTGCTCTTCAATCAGCATGACAATCTTTACACTTCTTCCAAGGGTTTGGAGGAATATCGCAACATGGTGATTACCGACATCATTCCAGAGCAGAACAAGGTAGTTTTTCAGAACGGCGAACATTTGCATAAAGGCGATGTGATGGGCGACGTGAGTGAGGAGACCCTCCAGCGAGTGCAGATACGCGAAACCATCAAATCGCATTTCGCCAAGGAGGAGATGCTTTTCCGTCAGGGCATTAAGACATTGTCGCTGTTCTTTATTGACGAGGTGAGCAACTATAAGACTTACGATGAAGAGGGCAACACTGTGCCACAAAGACTTTGGAACGTGTTTGAAGAAGAATATACGAATTTCTTAAATGCCAACCTTTCCGCCTTTGATGATGATTATCAAAAATACTTGCGTCAGTTCTCGGCAAAGCAAGTACACAATGGTTATTTCTCTGTAGATAAGAAAGGGCATAGCATCAACTCTAAGCTGAAACGAGGGGAAAACTATTCGAGCGACATATCAGCCTACGACCTTATCTTGAAAAATAAAGAGCGACTGCTATCCTTTGACGAGCCTACACGGTTTATTTTCTCCCACTCGGCATTGAGTGAGGGCTGGGACAATCCAAATGTATTTCAAATCTGCACACTTCGACACACACAGAGTGGGATTCGCAAGCGACAAGAAGTGGGTCGTGGGCTTCGTATCTGTGTAGATGAGAGGGGTAACCGCATGGACTATGAACACTTGGGGGATGCAGTGCATGAAATTAACAAGCTCACCGTCATTGCCAACGAGAATTACGAGCAGTTTGTGGATGCGTTGCAGAAAGAAACAAAGGAGGCACTGCGTGAACGTCCTACAAAGGCAACAGCAGAATACTTTGCACAGTTTACTGTTACTGTGGATGGTGAGAAACATCAAATCACAACGCAGGAGGCAGCAAGCATCGTGGCGTATCTGTTTGACAACGACTATGTAGATAAGGAGGAAAATATCACACAGGAATATCGTCAGGCGTTAGCCGATGGGACTCTGGAACCAATAAGTAAGAAGTTGCGTTCGATGGAAGCGGATATTCACAAGCTCATTCAAGGCATCTTTGATCCTTCAGTTCTTGCAGGTATGGTTGAAGATGGCAATAAGTCGGCAGAGGTAGAGAACAGTAAGCTGAATGATAATGCAAGCAAAGAAGAGTTTAAGGCACTTTGGAACGAAATCAATCACCGATACGTTTACACTGTTCATTACGACAGTGAGGAACTCATTAGGAATGTGATTAAAGCCATTGATGAGGAGCTGACCGTGACCCAACTTCGCTATATTGTAACTACAGGCGAACAGAGTGATGATGAATTGGAGTTTAACGGAGTAAAGGAGTCTGAGCGTAATTCGCTCACATACATCAGTATTTCAACTGTGGAGTATGACCTTGTGGGAGAAATTGTCCGTGACGCTACACTCACACGCCGTACAGTAGTACGTATCCTGAAAGGTATTCAACCAGTGAAGCAGCGACTGTTCAGAAATAATCCAGAAGAGTTTATCCGCAATGTTGTTCGCATCATCAAGGAACAGAAGGCGACTATGATTATTCAAGATATATCCTACAGCCGTACCGAGAACACTTTCGACTCAAACATCTTCACGAGAGATAAACATAAGGCATCGATTGATAGGGTGTATAACGCAAAGAAGTGCATTCTTGATTATGTGTTCTGCGACTCTGACGGTGAAAGAAAGTTTGCGCAACATTTAGACGAGGCAAAGGAAGTATGCGTATATGCCAGACTTCCACGTAGCTTCAAAATTCCTACTCCTGTGGGAAATTATGCACCCGACTGGGCAATAGCCTTTTATGACGGAATGGGAGTTAAGCACATATACTTCATTGCAGAAACAAAGGGAGCGATGGGATCCATGAACATTTCTCCAATAGAAAGTTCTAAGATTAAGTGTGCCAGAAAACTTTATAATGTTATTAAGGACACTGACGTACGGTATGAACAGGTGACCGATTACGACACACTTCTTGATATTATAAATGAAATAAGGTAAAGGCACGCATTAATAAAAACAGTGGAGATTGGATTTAAGCCTAAGCATTGTGATTTATTAGCGTCAAATCCAAAAAGAACGTAAGAAATATAGCCGGTTGATGGCACGGTACTTTCATTTCTGGCGTAATGTTATTGAACAGCAAATGATTGTTTTTGACAACAAACAACTTTCTATAAACGAAAGAGCCGTGTTACAATAACATAAATTACGCTTCAACCCATCAACCTTTCACTAATTATTATTACCTTTGTGACGTCATATATATCG
>CAMQBP010000084.1 GCA_946999025.1 uncultured Prevotella sp.
TCGTACAAAGTCAGCGGTGGTCTGCACGGAGTTGGTGTAAGTTGCGTTAACGCCCTATCCTCTCACATGACATCTCAGGTGTTCCGTGACGGCAAAATCTACCAACAAGAATACGAAAGGGGAAAAGCCCTCTACCCAGTGAAAGTCATTGGAGAGACCAACCTGCGTGGAACGCGTCAGCAGTTCTGGCCAGATAAATCTATATTCACGACCACTCACTTCCAATGGGACATCATTGCGAGGCGCATGCGAGAGCTGGCTTTCCTGAATGCAGGCATTCGCATCACCCTTACTGACCTGCGTCCCAATGAGGAAGGCAAGACACGTACGGAGGTTTTCCACGCTAAAGACGGCCTCAAAGAGTTCGTCCGCTATGTTGATCGGCACAGAACGCACCTCTTCGACGATGTTATCTACCTGAAAACAGAGAAGCAAGGCATCCCCATTGAGGTGGCCATCATGTACAACACCGACTATTCTGAGAACATACACTCGTACGTTAACAACATCAACACCATAGAGGGTGGCACACACCTCACAGGTTTTCGCGCCGCACTGACACGCACGTTGAAGACGTATGCAGACAACGACCCCGTTATTTCAAAGCAAATTGAAAAGGCAAAGATAGAGATTGCCGGTGAAGACTTTCGTGAAGGACTTACCGCTGTGATATCTATTAAGGTGGCAGAGCCTCAGTTTGAGGGGCAAACCAAGACCAAATTGGGCAACAGTGAGGTATCTGGTGCCGTGCAACAAGCTGTTGGCGAAGCACTTACCAACTACTTGGAAGAGCATCCCACCGAGGCAAAACAAATCTGCGAGAAGGTGGTTTTGGCAGCTACGGCACGTATTGCCGCACGAAAAGCGCGCGAGAGCGTTCAGCGTAAGAACGTCATGAGCGGCGGAGGACTGCCAGGTAAACTGGCTGACTGCTCCAACAAAGACCCGAAAGATTGTGAGATATTCCTGGTGGAGGGTGACTCCGCTGGTGGATCGGCTAAACAAGGACGCGACCGATACACGCAAGCCATATTGCCATTGCGTGGCAAAATCTTGAATGTGGAAAAGGTGCAATGGCACAGAGTGTTCGAGGCCGAGTCGGTGATGAACATCATTCAGAGCATCGGCGTGCGCTTTGGCGTAGACGGAGAGGACGACCGAGAGGCCAATATCGACAAGCTGCGCTACGACAAGATTATCATCATGACCGATGCCGACGTCGATGGTTCGCACATCGACACGCTCATCATGACGCTGTTCTATCGCTTCATGCCCAAAATCATCGAAGAAGGGCACCTCTACATCGCTACTCCACCGCTTTACAAGTGTACTTACAAGAACAAGGCAAGTGAATATTGCTACACCGAACAGCAACGACAGACCTTCATAGACAAGTACGCCCAGGGCGAGGAAGACAGCAAGAGCATTCACACGCAACGATACAAAGGTCTTGGTGAGATGAACCCTGAGCAATTATGGGAAACGACCATGGATCCAAAGACTCGTCTTTTGAAGCAGGTAACCATCGAGAATGCAGCCGATGCAGACGAGATATTCTCCATGCTTATGGGTGATGACGTGGAGCCACGTCGTGAATTTATTGAGCAGAACGCAACCTATGCGAACATTGATGCATAGGCGTTAGATAAGCAAAGACTAAGGGGCATGCAATCGATTTGCATGCCCCTTTTTTCGTTTTTTAATGTGCCGTGCAGCCCAACCGCTGTTGTTAGGAAGGTTTATCGCACCCCATAGGCCGTCTGACTCATGTATACAGCCACCGTTTTAAAACGCAAATAATTGTCGCTGAGATACATATACCCGCCGAAAGGATTGTTTTTACCCCATGAATTCTTGGCAATATAGTAGGTATTTCCTTGCTTATCGTGCGCCAATCCCACCAATACCATACAATGGTCGTCAGTAGTTTTCAGCGTTTCAAACTGCCTTTGACGCGCTGCTGGCGTAACGTTTACAGCTTCATTGGGCAACTTAGCCACACCCTCTACAAACGAAAATCCCGGCTCGCTGATATCTCCTTCCCAGCAAACAGGATGCCCCGTCTGCAAAGCCCCCTTGACATGTGCCATCAACGTGTCCAGAGGTACATTCATAAAGGCATCGCGGTACCGATTATCGGGTATCTCCAAAGCAAACGAATGTCCGTATGGATGGTGCGTAAAACTGGTTAATAAGAGATATTCATGAGGTAAACAAACGCTGTGGGCAAACTGTTTTGGCGTATATTCAGCATGCCTGAAAAAGACAAACCGTGGCATGAAACCAACTTCAGCGTCCAACATTTCATCCACAAGCCCATCCATTTTCTGCAAACTTGCTGACCGCGAGGCCGCCAACTGCACCTTTCTGGCCAACACATTGTAATTTACTTGCTGACTATGATACGTGTCCTCATGCAACATACCATATCTTTCCAACAAGCGAAGAGCCATCGATGCCGTCCCACGAAGCGACACCTGCTTTCTTCCTCCCGCAAAGAAAGCCTCACGAGCCTGTTCCTTCAGCAACATTCGAGCGAGATAATCAACCGACAAGTTGACCGAGTCGCCCATCATCAGCCGTTCTGATTCGATGGTTCCCAGCATGGCATACGCCCAACAAAGCGAACTGCTTCCCTGGTTCTTCACGGGAGTTACCTTCAGCATCACATCCGTTTTGGACTGATGATGCCGTACCTCGTTCGACTTATTCACATTTCTGCAAGCCGAAACTAAAACCAACATGCCGCACAAAAACAACAGTATCTTTCTCATCATAGTGCAAAGATAATACAAAAACCATACAAATCGCACAGCTTTACTTTGCAGTTATTACAAATAAGCGTAACTTTGCATGTATGAAGCATCAGTTATCAGACTTTGAAATCATGGCACCCGTGGGGTCCAGAGAGAGCCTTGCAGCCGCCATTCAGGCTGGAGCGGGAGCGGTATACTTCGGCATCGGACAGCTTAACATGCGTTCACACTCTGCCAATCATTTTACGATTGATGACCTGCACGACATCGCCGAAACGTGCAAGGCACACGGCATCAAGACCTATCTCACGGTGAACACTGTGATTTACGGTGAGGACATCCCAACCATGCGCAAGATAATCGACGCGGCAAAGGATGCACAGATATCGGCAGTGATTGCCAGTGACGTGGCCGTGATGACCTATTGCGTGGAGAAAGGAGTGGAAGTGCACCTCTCCACCCAACTCAACATCTCCAACATCGAGGCCCTGAAGTTCTACGCTCGCTTTGCTGATGTAGTTGTATTGGCGCGCGAACTGAACCTAAAACAGGTGAAAGAGATTCACCAACAGATTGTCGAACAACACATCTGCGGCCCCCGTGGCGAGCTCATTCGCATTGAAATGTTCTGTCATGGTGCGTTCTGCATGGCAATCAGCGGCAAATGTTACATGAGTCTTCACGATGCCAATCGCTCCGCTAACCGTGGTGAATGCGTGCAAATCTGCCGCCGTTCGTACACCGTTACCGACAACGAGACGGGCAACCAGCTGGAGATTGACAACAAATACATTATGAGTCCGAAGGACTTGAAGACCGTTCGCTTCATCAATCTCATGATGGACGCGGGCGTACGGGTGTTCAAAATCGAAGGCAGGGCACGCGGACCAGAGTATGTGTACAACGTGGTGACGTGCTACAAAGAAGCCATTCAGTCGGTTATCGACGGCACTTTCACCGAAGAGAAGAAAGATGCTTGGGACAAACGTCTGTCTACCGTTTTCAACAGAGGATTCTGGGACGGCTATTATCAAGGCCAGAAGTTAGGAGAATGGACCAAAGAATATGGCAACAAGGCTACCGAGAAAAAGGTCTTGGTGGGCAAGGTGGTGAAGTATTTCTCTAACCTTGGCGTGGCAGAGTTGGCCATCGAAGCCGCTGAGATAGAGCTTGGTGAGCATCTACTCATCACTGGTCCCACCACGGGCGTGATATACTTTGACGCCAACGAGATACGCTATGAACTGAAACCGGTACAGAAGGCCGAGAAAGGATGGCGCGTCTCCATTGCCGTTCCCGACAAAGTGCGCCCCAACGACAAGCTATTCAAGATAGTAAGTGCGGTGAAGCAGGATGTCTAAAAATGACGGCCTCTCCCCCAACCCCTCCCCGAAAGGGAGGGGAGTGATTAGCTTATTTGCTGCATGATATTGTCAAAACCTTGAAAATTCAACGTGAACAAATCATAAAGTTCAATGTTCAAAGCTCAATGTTCAAAGTAAACAGACTATAAAGTTCAATGTTCAAAGTTCAATGTTCAAAGTGAACTGACCATAAAGTTCAATGTTCAAAGCTCAACGTTCAAAGTAAACTGACCATAAAGTTCAATGTTCAAAGTTCAATGTTCAAAATTAAAAACTCCTCAATATGACCATCAACGAATTGCAAGACGAAGTAATAGAAGATTTTTCAGAGCTGTCCGACTGGATGGACAAGTACCAAATGCTCATCGACTTGGGCAACGAATTGGAGCCGTTAGACGAGCGGTATAAAACCCAATCGAACCTCATTGACGGCTGTCAGAGCCGCGTTTGGCTGCAATGCGATGAGAAAGAAGGCAAGTTGTACTTCACTGCCGACAGTGATGCACTGATCGTCAAGGGCATCATTGCCTTGCTCATCCACGTGGTCAGCGGTCATACGCCCCAGGAAATCATAGATGCAGAACTCTATTTCATTGACAGTATCGGCCTTCATGAGCATCTATCCCCCACCCGAGCCAATGGCTTACTGGCGATGGTTAAGCAGATGAAGATGTATGCGTTGGCCTTCCAAGCCAAACAACCTTAACCTATTGATGGGAAATTGAGAAAACTAAAGACCATAGAGATGCAGCGGTTGTCGGTCAAAGACTTCAAAGCGGCCGACAAACTACCACTAATCGTCGTGCTCGACGACGTGCGATCCTTATATAATGTGGGCTCGGTATTCCGCTCGTGCGATGCCTTTCGGGTTGAAGCGGTGTACCTCTGCGGCATCACGGCCACTCCTCCACACCCAGAAATTCACAAGACTGCCTTGGGTGGAGAGGACAGTGTGGACTGGCGGTACTTCGCATCGGCCACCCAAGCGGTGGTAGATTTGAGAGAAAGGGGATACTGTGTTTACGCCATCGAGCAGGTGGTTGGCTCCACCAAACTGCAACATTTGTCCGTTGACCGCAGCAAACATTACGCCGTAGTGTTTGGCAACGAGGTGAAAGGCGTGCACCAAGACACGGTTGATGCATGCGACGGATGCCTGGAGATACCGCAGTTTGGCACCAAACACTCGCTCAATGTTTCTGTCACTGCAGGCATCGTGGTATGGGAGTTCGCCCGAAAACTGCTGCTGTAATCATACGATTCCCTTTAAAGTCGATGACAGAAGAAAAGCAAGTAGAATGCAGCAAAATGTAAAATAAAAACATCTATCGGCATTCGTCTAACGTGTTAACGCTCAATAAATAAGGCCTTGAGCGGTTAAAATATTTTAATTTAACCTGGTATCTCATTGCATTTGCCGTCATTATATGTATATTTGTCATAAGAACCGTGTGCCCAAACAGGCTCAAAATGGTGTTCATCCAGGAGCCAGATGCGCACGGAAAGAAGAAATTAGACAGATTAAAACGATAAAATCATGATGAAGAAAAATGCTTTTATATTACCCTTGTTGGCCGCAACATTGCTTGTTACAGGCTGTGCCAGCAAGAAAGATTTAGAGAATTGTCAAACGGAGAACCGCGAGTTGACAAACAACTACATGACAACCAAAGAACAACTGGCTGCCGCTCAGGCTCGTGTTACCTCGCTGGAGGAACAACTTGCACAGCAAAAGAAAAACTATGCTGACTTACATAAGTCACTGGACAAGAGCTTGTTGAACACCAGCTCCAACAACATCAACATCTCCAAGTTGGTTGATCAGATCAATGAGTCCAATCAATACATCCGCCATTTGGTGGAAGTGAAGTCAAAGTCAGACTCGCTGAACATGGTGCTGACCAACAACCTCACCCGCTCTTTGAGCCGTGAGGAGTTGAAAGAAGTTGACGTTCAGGTGCTCAAGGGCGTGGTATACATCAGCTTGGCCGACAACATGCTGTACAAGAGCGGCTCGTATGAGATTAATGACCGTGCGGCAGAGACGCTGAGCAAGATTGCCAAAATCATCATGGACTACAAGGATTACGATGTCTTGGTAGAGGGTAACACGGACAACGTGCCGGTAAACCAAAACAGTCCGCTGATGAAAAACATCCGCAACAACTGGGATTTGTCAACCCTTCGCGCATCCAGCGTGGTGCAGTTCTTGCAAAACCACTATGGCGTAGATCCCAAACGAATGACTGCCGGCGGCCGTGGTGAGTACAATCCGCTGACAAGCAACAACACGGAAGTGGGCAAACAGCGCAACCGCCGTACGCAAATCATCATCACACCGAAGCTCGACCAGTTCATGGATCTGATTGACAAGGCACCCGAGAACGAGGGCATGGCGAAGTAACGCAACGATTTTCTGCCGATGCCGCAGGTCTCGGCAGGTAAGAATATGACCGAAAGCGGGGGCGTTCCAAATGTTGGAACGCCCCCGCTTTCGGTGTTTATGCAGCCTTTGTCAGACCTGTTATAACCTGAATCCGATGATTCTACGCACCTCTTTCAAGGTAGCGCTGGCACTCTCGCGCGCCCGGTCGGCACCCTCTTTGGCAATTTTGTCCAGCAACTCCTTATTCGAAATGTATTCGTTAATCTTCTCTCTGATGGGAGCTACCGTCGCACAGATGTCCGCTGCGATCTGCTTTTTCAGGTCTCCGTAGCGAATGCTGCAATCGTTCCACTTCTCATCAAAATAGTCGTATGTGTCTTGTGTCGAGCAAATTCGCAAGAATGTGAACAGGTTTTCTATCACTTCCGGCCTCTCACTGTTGGCCTTCTCGGGCCCACTGTCCGTCACGGCCTTCATCACTTTCTTAGAGATGGTCTTGTCATCATCATGCAGATAGATGCAGTTTCCAGTGCTCTTCCCCATCTTTCCACTTCCATCCAGACCAGGTACCTTCAATGCCTGCGAGTTGAAATAGAAGTTTTGTGGCTCAGGAAAGAAGTCAACGCCATAGATTCTGTTGAAACGCGAGGCACACCTCCGCGCCATTTCCATGTTTTGTTCCTGATCTTTACCTACCGGAACCTTCTTTGCCCGATGCTGCAAGATGTCGGCGGCCATGAGCGTTGGGTATGTAAAGAGCCCCGCGTTGACGTTGTCGGGCTGCTGACGCGCCTTCTCCTTAAACGTGGTGACGCGTCCCAGTTCGCCAATATAAGTGTTCATGTTGAGGTAAAGATACAATTCCAACGTTTCTTTCACGTCACTCTGAACATAGATGGGAGCCTTTTGGGGATCGATGCCGCAGGCAAGATATTCAGCCAAGATGATGCGTGCGCTGTCTTGTATGTCTTCTGGTTTGGGTCGAGTGGTCAATGAATGCCAGTCTGCAATGAAAAACATGCAATCATACTTGTCCTGCATCTCTATGAAGCTCTTCACTGCACCGAAATAATTTCCCAGGTGTAAATAACCTGTCGGGCGTATTCCACTAACTACTTTTTCCATTATCTATTCCTTTTTTTATTTGATTATCACTTGCAAAGGTACATCAAATTGAAGTCAACGCAAAAAAATATAATCAAAAGTTTGGAGGTTATCAGAAAAAGGCATATCTTTGCACCCGCTTACTTCAAGTAGCAAGGGCGTTTAGCTCAGCTGGTTTAGAGCATCTGCCTTACAAGCA
>CAMQBP010000085.1 GCA_946999025.1 uncultured Prevotella sp.
CCAGAAGTCAAGGAAATCAAGACCACGCTCTATCGCTTGGCCAAAGATTCCAAGGTGGTGAAGGCCTTGATTTGCGCAGCACAAAACGGCAAGAAGGTGACGGCCGTCGTCGAGTTGCTGGCTCGATTCGACGAAGAAAGCAACATCAAGTGGAGCAAGCGCATGCAGGAAGAAGGCGTTAACGTCATCTTTGGCGTGGAAGGTCTGAAGATTCATTCCAAACTCTTGCACATCACGACCACCAAGGGCAATCTGGCTTGTGTTGGCACCGGCAACTTTCACGAGGGAAACGCCAAGACTTATACCGACTATCTCATGATGACGGCGCGGCCACGCATCGTCAACGAGGTGGAAAAGGTGTTCTACTTCATCGACAGACCCTTCTCACAAGTACGCTTCAGAGAACTCATGGTGTCGCCCAACTCAATGAAATCACGCATCATCCGCATGCTCGACAACGAAATCAAGAATGCTTCGGCCGGGCAAGAGGCATGGGTCAAGATTAAAATCAACCACATCACCGACCCTGACATCGTTAACAAGCTCTACGCTGCCTCGCAAGCTGGCGTGAAAATAGACTTGCTCTTACGCGGCAACTGCTCACTGGTGCCTGGCGTCAAGGGCATGAGCGAAAACATTAAGGCCGTGGGCATCATTGACAGATACCTGGAGCATTCGCGCATCTTGATATTCTGCAACGGCGGAAAACCAAAATATTATCTGGGATCGGCCGACTGGATGCCACGCAATCTCATCAACCGCATCGAAGTGATGACACCTGTTTACGACCAAGACCTGCAGCAAGACTTGCTGCGCACCGTTGAGTATGGCATGCGTGACACAACCAATGGGCGGCTTATCGATGGTATGGGGACCAACGAAATACAACCCATCGCAGAAGGAGAGCAGCCTTTCCGCTCACAGCAAGCCTTGTTCGAGGCGTATCAAACCGAACAACAAGCATGACGAAAGAGAAAGAAACAACAACAAAACCCATCCAACAAAAAGAAAAAATGGAAGCAAAAACATTCGCAGCAATTGATATTGGATCGAACGGTGCACGCCTGTTAATCAAGCGTTTTGATGACAGTGCGCCCAAATTTGAGCGCTTTAAGCGGGTGATGTTCATCCGCATTCCCCTGCGATTGGGCAAAGACGTGTTTACATTAGGCAAGATTTCGAAAGACCGCGCCACGATGATGATGCGTATGATGAAAGGCTTCAAACAGTTCATGCTGCTCTACCAGGTGGATCAATACCGTGCCTGTGCCACCGCAGCCATGCGCGACGCAGACAATGGGAAGAAGGTAATGAAAGAGATTGAGCGTGAGACAGGCATCAAACTTGAGATTATTCGGGGCGAGGAAGAAGCACGACTGCTATGTAACAACATCATTGAACAAACCAGTAGTCTATCGGGTAATTTCGCATACGTCGATGTGGGTGGCGGCAGTACCGAGATTTCATTGCTGCATGATGGCGCATTGGCCGAGAGTCATTCATTCGACATGGGCACCCTGCGCATGCTCAGTGGCAAGGTGACCAACGCTACTAAGCATCAGATGCGGGGTATGTTGGACGAGTATGCCGAGCATTTTCCTGACACACAGATTATTGGTTCGGGCGGCAACATCAACAAACTCTTCAGACTGACGCACGGTAAAAACGACGAAAAGCAAATGAAAGTGGAGGAATTGAAGGAAATATACGAGACGCTCTCCAAGCTCAGCGAGGAAGAAAGAAAAGAAAAGTACGGTTTGAAAGACGACCGAGCCGATGTCATCATACCGGCTGCGGAGATTTTCCTGATGGTGGCTAAGGCCTTGAAGTGTGACACCATCTATGTACCCAACATCAGTTTGGCCGATAGTATTGTCGACGGTTTATACCGCGAGTACTGCCAATCATAGAAGTAGATGATGCGATGCAGGTCAGAACGGGGTCTGGTACTAATGGGTATCAGGCCCCGTTCGTTTGTTATCAGTGCGCAGATGAGGTGCAAATGATTCTTCGACAGCACTTTCTCGGAATAGCTTCGAAACATGATTTTAATGCAAAATAATCGTAATAAATACGTGTCGTGTCAATTATTTTTTGTTAATTTGCAATAAGTATCATAAAACACGGAACAAGATGGGAAAAGACAAAAAAGGTGGCAAACGCATGTCCAAAAAGCAATTGGCTGAAAAGCTGGAAGGGTTCTTTACGACACAGCCGGGAAAAACATTCAGCTATAAAGAGATATTCCGTACACTCAAACTGAACACGCATCCGCTGAAGATGCTCGCCATCGACCTGATGGAAGAAATGGCATGGGATGATTTTCTGGCAAGAGTATCTGACAATTCATACCGTCTCAACCAAATGGGACAGGTGGTGGAAGGGGTCTTTCGCCGCAAAGGAAACGGTAAAAACTCGTTCATCCCCGATGGAAGCGACAAACCCATCTTTGTTTCCGAGCGCAACTCGATGTCGGCACTCAATGGTGACCGCGTGAAAGTGTCGCTCATGGCACGTCGTCAAAAGCACATCAAAGAGGCACAGGTCATTGAGATACTGCAGCGTTCGCGCAATCAGTTCGTGGGAAAACTGCGAGTTGAAAAGAACATCGCCTTCCTGGTGACACAGGAAAACTTGTTTGCCAACGATATCTTGATTCCAAGAAACAAGTTGAAGGGCGGTCAAACCAACGACAAGGTGGTGGTAAAAGTGAGCAAATGGCCCGATGAGAATCATAAAAACATCATAGGAGAGGTTGTCGACGTGCTGGGAAAGACTGGCGATAACGATGCGGAGATGCACACCATCTTGGCGCAATACGGTTTGCCTTACAAGTATCCAAAGGCAGTTGAAGATGCCGCAGAGCGAATTAGTGGCGAGATTACCCCACAGGATTTGGCTGAAAGAGAAGACTTCCGGCCAGTGTTCACCTGCACGATTGATCCCAAAGATGCCAAGGATTTCGACGATGCCTTGTCTATCCGTGAGGTGAGTAAAGGCATTTGGGAAGTTGGTATCCACATCGCTGACGTGACACACTATGTCACTGAAAATTCCATCATCGACAAAGAGGCGCAGAAACGTGCCACATCCGTGTATTTGGTAGACCGCACCATCCCGATGTTGCCCGAACGATTGTGCAACTTCATCTGCTCCCTTCGTCCTGATGAAGAGAAACTTTGCTACAGCGTCATCGTGGAGATGGATGTCGACGGGTTCGTTCGGAGCAAGCGTATCGTGCACACCGTCATCAAAAGCAATCGCAGATATGCCTACGAAGAGGTGCAACAGTTGCTTGAAGACAATGGCGTGGTAGATGGAACGGGGCAGCCTGCTCCAGCACCACGCAAGGGTGGATACAAGGGAGAGCATGCTAAGGAGCTGATTATGCTGGACGCCTTGGCCAAGAAGTTGCGCGAAGATCGCTTCAAGAACGGTGCAGTGAAGTTTGATTCTGAAGAACTTCATTTCGATGTTGACGAGAAAGGCAAGCCCGTGCGCTGCTATTTTAAACGTTCAAAAGACGCCAACAAGCTGATAGAAGAGTTCATGTTGCTGGCCAACCGCATAGTGGCTGAGAGCGTAGGGAAGGTAAAGAAGGGTGCTAAAGCCAAGACTTTGCCTTACCGTGTACACGACAATCCCGACCCACAGAAGCTGGAAAACCTGAAAGATTTTATCGTGAAGTTCGGCTATAAGATTAAGACGGCAGGAACAAAGGGACAGACGGCCCGCAGCCTTAATCATCTGATGGAAGCCGTTGACGGCACGAACGAGCAGAAACTCATACAGACCGTTGCCCTCAGAGCGATGATGAAGGCGAAGTACACCATTTATAATATAGGGCACTTTGGCTTGGCTTTCGACTATTACACACACTTCACGTCGCCCATCCGGCGGTATCCAGACATGATGGTTCACCGACTGTTGACACGATATGCAAAGGGTGGCCGCAGCGCCAACAAGGACTATTACGAGCGTTTGTGCGAACATAGTTCAGACATGGAGCAGGTAGCAGCCAATGCCGAGCGTGACTCTATCAAGTACAAGATGGTGGAATTCATGGGTGAGCATATCGGTGAAGAGTTTGATGCGCACATCAGTGGCATCCAAAGCTATGGTATCTATTGCGAAATCGACGAGAATCATTGCGAGGGAATGGTACCCATGCACGATTTGGATGACGATTATTACGACTTTGATGAGAAGAACTATTGTCTCGTTGGGCGTCGACATCATCACAAATACCAGCTGGGAGATCCCATCAGGATAAAGGTGGCACAGGCCAATCTGGAGAAGAGACAACTCGACTTCACGCTGGTCGACTAATCATCTATCCATCAAATCGAAGGAAAGAGTAGACTTATCAATTTTGTTTAACTAATTTAATTATTCAATGAATCTCACCAATAAATTACCATTGCAGTTGCTTGCATGGCTGTTGTGCTTTCTTCTGGTTTCCCCAACTCATGCAGATGCTAAGAACATCAAGGTCATAGAGACCAACATTCCCAAGCGTCCTGCCGGACAAAAGGACGTGCTGCAGCTCACCACACCTAAGTTACAAACGGTTCGCGTGGGCTTTGTTGGGTTGGGAATGCGCGGAATCGGTGCCGTAGATCGGTGGAGCCAAATCCCAGGTACAGACATCGTGGCGCTCTGTGACGTAGAGGCCGACCGCGTAGAACTTAGCCAGAAGAGACTTGATAAACACGGACGAAATCGGGCTGTAGCCTACAGTGGCAGTATAGATGCATACAAGAAAATGTGCGAACGCAAGGACATCGACATCATCTACATCGCAACCGACTGGGTTCATCATGTGCCAATAGCACTTTACGCCATGAACCATGGAAAGCATGTGGCCATTGAAGTACCCGCAGCAACCAACATGAATGAGATTTGGGCATTGATCAATACAGCTGAACGCACACGGAAACATTGCATGATGTTGGAAAACTGCGTGTACGACTTCTTTGAGTTGTCCACCCTCAACATGGCACAACAAGGTCTCTTCGGTGAAGTTTTGCATGTAGAAGGTGCCTACATCCACAACTTAGAGGACTTTTGGGCCGAATATTGGCACAACTGGCGACTTGATTTCAATCGTAAGAATCGAGGTGATGTTTATCCTACCCACGGCATTGGCCCCGACTGTCAGGTGCTGAATATTCATCGTGGTGATCGCATGGAATATCTCGTTGCCATGGATACCAAAGCGACTATTGGCCCAAAACTCGTTGAAAAGCAGACGGGAAAACCATGCAATGACTTCCAAAATGGTGACCAAACCTCTACGTTGATTCGCACTGTCAAGGGGAAAACCATGCTCATTCAGCACAACGTGATGACTCCACGTCCATACAACCGGATGTATCAAGTGGTTGGAACCGACGGTTATGCCAGCAAATATCCTGTCGGCGAACTGGCTTTCAGACCCAAACAGTTGGCTACCAACGAGAAGATTAGTCACGAAAACCTCACGGCTCACGCTGCAGTAGCAGACAAAGTTCGTGACGAGTTGCTGCAACAATACACGCCACAGTTTGTCAAAGACCTTCAAGAGAAGGCTAAGAAGGTGGGTGGACACGGCGGTATGGACTACATCATGGACTATCGTTTGGTTTATTGTCTACAGAATGGACTCCCGCTCGACATGGATGTGTACGACTTAGCCGAATGGTGTTGTCTGGGTGAACTCACAAGATTGTCTATCGAAAACAATTCGGCACCAGTCGCCATACCCGACTTTACGCGTGGAGCTTGGAAGCGCATCAACGGTTTTCAATATCATTTCGCTCCATAACAACCCCTCAAAAATCCTCGCTAAGAATTGATTATTGTAATATGGGATATATCGATAAAAGTTTGATGGAGGGCGAACGTGTCGTTTATCGCCCACGACTACACTCGGCTATTTACTGGCGTTCGGCATCATTGGCCGCCCTTGGGATTCTCTTGTTGGTTTTTCCAACGGAGGGAACTCTTTTCCATCTTCAAATCGCAGCTTGCTTGTTGCTCGTGCTATTCGCCGTCCTGGGTTCTATATCAGCAAACGGAGGGCGGCAATATGCACTGACCAACAAGCGCATTATCGCCAAAAAAGGTATTATTGAGCGCAACTCTTTGGAGTTGATGCTCCGCAAATGCGAAGGCGTGCAGATTAAACAATCCATGTTAGGGCGTATCTTCAACTACGGTACCGTTTATGTAACAACCGGAGAAGCAACCAACAGTTTCGAGTATATCCAAGATCCCATCGTGTTCAGCACGAAGATTCATCAGATGATAGATGCACTGAAAGCATCTGAATAAAGGCACCCTGCATGGCATCTGTACGCTTACTGATGTCGTGCATGCCACTGGTGAGGGACATAAACCCATGCCATTGGGTGGATGTCCCGCTTTTTATGCGTTTCAATCAGCATGTGGAAGATTTTTTGTACCTTTGTAGCCCAAAACCAAAGACAATGAAGAAGCTTTACATCGAGACATACGGATGCCAAATGAACGTGGCCGACAGCGAGGTAGTTGCATCGGTCATGCAGATGGCGGGGTATGAGATATGCGACAAGGAGGACGAGGCTGATGCCATTTTTCTGAACACCTGCAGCGTCAGAGAGAATGCGGAGAACAAGATATACAACCGACTTGACTCGCTCCACGCAGAGCGAAAGAAGGGCAGAAACCTGATATTAGGCGTGTTGGGCTGTATGGCCGAACGGGTGAAAGACGATTTATTGGAAAACCATCACGCCGACTTGGTGTGTGGACCCGATTCATATCTGAACCTTCCCGACATGATTGCGCAAGCTGAAACGGGCAACAAAGCAATCGATATAGAACTCTCGAAGACCGAAACCTATAAGGATGTGGTTCCTCAACGGCTTCTCTTAGGCAAGATAGGAGGCTTCGTAAGTATCATGAGGGGATGCAACAACTTCTGCCACTACTGCATCGTACCCTACACAAGAGGTAGAGAACGGTCGAGAGACGTGGAGAGTATCTTGCGCGAAGTGCGCGACCTGCGCGACAAGCACTATAAGGAAATTACGCTGTTGGGGCAAAATGTCAACTCTTATTGTTTTACCATTCCCGAACATTTGTCGGCAACAGGCGAAACAATTCCAGCAGAAACCATTGATTTTCCAAAACTCTTGCGCCGTGTGGCACACGAAGTTCCCGGCGTACGCATTCGCTTTACCTCGTCGCATCCTAAGGACATGAGCGACGACACGCTGCGCGTGATTGCCGAAGAGCCTAATGTTTGCAAGCACATTCACCTGCCGGTGCAGAGCGGTAGCAATAAGATATTGAAGCTGATGAACCGCAAATACACCGTTGAATGGTACATGGATCGCATCAATGCCATTCGCCGCATCATTCCCGATTGCGGCATTTCTACCGACATGTTCGTGGGCTATCATGGCGAAACGGAAGAAGACCACCAACAATCGCTGGCCTTGATGCGCACCGTTGGTTACGACTCGGCTTTCATGTTCAAGTATTCCGAGCGTCCCGGCACCTATGCGTCGAAGCATTTACCAGACGACGTGCCAGAAGAAGAGAAGATACGCCGCCTGAACGAGATGATACATCTGCAAACAGAGCTAAGCGCCGTCTCTAACAAAAAGGACGAAGGCAAGACTTTCGACGTGCTGGTAGAGGGCTTCAGCAAACGCAGCAGAGAGCAGCTTTGTGGCAGAACGGAGCAAAACAAGATGGTGGTGTTCGACAAAG
>CAMQBP010000086.1 GCA_946999025.1 uncultured Prevotella sp.
GTGCTACCTCGTTTTTGTCCATGTTGGCCTGTCGGTTGTAGCAGATGACCAATTGTTTTAAATAATCGATGGCGCGAGTCGGTACCTCATCCTTGACACCCAAAAGGGCGATGGATGTGGATTTATCGTTCTGCGCTGTTGAGAAAGTGCTTCTGTATCCTGCGGCAACTCTTTTGGGTGGAAGTATTGATACCTTAAATATTTGTCCGTCTTTCATGGAGCCCGCGCTTTCGTTCATGAACGATAGGATACCGGCTTTGGTGACAATTGTGGATGGCAGTTGGCTAATCTTCTTGTCGATGTTAAAGGTTTGCCATCCCTTTCCCTCGACAGAAGTTTCGTAGCTTCCCGTTACTTGGTATGAGTTGCCTATTCTCTGGATGACCATCGAGATGGGTGATTGTAGCTTTTCAAGATGTGCAGGATCAAGGTCAACGCTGATGGGCTGATTCTTATAGATAATCATGTCTCTCACCCTTCCTTCAGTGGTATACTTTACATAGAGTTTCAGGTCTTTCACCGTTTGCTCTGCCAGCTTCAGGGAAGAGAGAATTTCCATCTCGTTTTCTATACCTGTTGAGTTTGACATCATGCCCAAGTTCGAAGAGTAGAGCAATGAGTTTCTTCCTCTTCTATTATCTTCTTCTTTAATAAGCAGTTTAGCGAACGACTGGTAGATGCGTGGTGTGTATCGCAGATAGATGGCAGCTGCTCCCAGACAGATGATGAGCGACAGCACGAACCACTTCCAGTTGAGGATGATTGCCTGCATGATAGTTTGGAAATTGAAGAATGAATTTTCCTCTTGTTCTTCTACGTTCTCCAATTTTTGATTCTTTATCTCTTCTTCCATTTTATGCTATAATATAAATTCTTTTTCCTGTTTGTTCTTTTTCAGCCATTTTCTTAAATGGTTCTGCTGGCGATGTCTGCCAAGTATTTTCCATAATTGTTTTTCAACATGGGTTCTGCCAATTTCTTAAGTTGGTTGGCATCAATCCATCCTTTCTTGAAAGCGATTTCTTCCAGGCAGGCGACTTTCAATCCCTGTCTTTTCTCAATCACCTCAATAAAGGTGCTTGCTTCCGATAGACTGTCGTGTGTTCCGGTGTCTAACCATGCGAAACCACGTTGCAGAGTCTTTACCTGAAGTTGCTGTCGTTCGAGGAATGTTTGGTTAACAGTCGTGATTTCCAGTTCTCCTCGTTCGCTTGGCTTGATTTTCTTGGCAATGTCAATCACGGAGTTTGGGTAGAAGTACAATCCCACTACAGCATAATTACTTTTAGGATGTGCGGGTTTTTCTTCAATGCTCAGGCATTTCCCTTGATCGTCAAATTCCACAACGCCATACCGTTCTGGGTCGTTCACATAGTAGCCGAAGACAGTTGCTTTGTCTCTTTGTTCGGCATCTTCTAAGCTTTGTTTCAGCATAGAGGTGAATCCCGCTCCGTAAAAAATGTTATCACCCAGCACAAGGCATGCAGAGTCGTCACCAATAAAGTCTTCCCCTAGGATGAACGCTTGTGCCAATCCGTCAGGACTTGGCTGTTCAACGTATGAAAACTCTACACCGAGGTCATGACCATCCCCAAGAAGTCTCTTGAACCCTGGTAGGTCATAAGGTGTCGAAATGATGAGAATTTCTTTGATTCCGGCCAGCATCAAAACTGATACCGGGTAATAAATCATGGGCTTGTCAAAAATAGGAATGAGCTGTTTGCTTATTCCTTTGGTAATGGGATAAAGGCGTGTTCCGGAGCCACCGGCTAAAACGATTCCTTTCATTCTTTGAATCCAATTGGTTATTATTCCGACAATCGTGACAGGATTGTACTTGTTATGGCTATCACTTGAACTATCAACTTGCATGTTTTATGGAGCCTTGGTTGTTAGTAAGGCTCAAGGTTCATACTTGTTGAACTTTTTCAAAAGTTGTGTACAAAGGTATAAATAATTATTGAAATAGGAAAGCACCACAGCTAAATTTGTATCTTTTGTTTTGTATATTTATTGTTTTGTCATACCTTTGTAGAGATTTAAGAAAAATCTCGTGGTGAAAAAATGAATTTAATTTTACAATATAATGGCAAATTTATTATCTAAACTGTTTGGAAAGAAAGATGGAAAAGAAACTACCGGTGGGATGGAAGACTACATGACGCTCATCAGGGTTTACTTTCAATCCGCTATTGCAGCCCAATTGGGTATCAATAACTTAAAGATGCTGCCGGATCTCCGGACGTTCAAAATCACTCTGCGCGTGCCCACTGTGAACAACAAGCTGGGAGTGGGCGAGAAAGCGCGGTGTAAGAATATGTTGAAAGAAATGTATCATACGGATGATCTTTTTTTCAAAGAAATCGATCAGAGCATTCGAAAGAACTGTCGTAAGCTGGAAGATGTGCAGCCTTACTTGCTTCAGTTTCAGGGTTTCACCCAAGAGCTGATGATGCTCGTGGGAAACTTGATGAAGTTTAAGTTGCGCATGCCATCCATTTTCAAGAGTGCGTTGTATGCAATGACTGAAAAGACCGTGAACGACATCTTCAACAAAAACGATTATAAGGATGCCGGTGTCATCAAGGCTGTCGTTGCTGTGCGGCAATACAACAAACGACTGGGATTCTCACAAAAGTGGACTACCGATTTCATTCATCAGGTAGTAATGCTGGCTAAAAAAGAACCGAAGCCAGGAAATGAGAACCAAAAATAACAACCAATAAAACAAAACATGATGATTGGTTAACGAAAGTGGCAATGTTTGCAAAGATTAAAGTAATGGATAAAAAAAATTACTGATAATTTGTGATTGTCAATTTATTAAGCTAAATTTGTGACCAAATTGTATGTCGATGGATGCTAATGAGAAGACTCTAACGCTCTTTACAACTCGCATGAGGCAGATGGTTCTCCAGTACAAGGAAACTAAACAGGAGAACAGCAGCCTGTATGCCATGGTTGATGAGCGCGATGCCAAGATTAAACAGCTCGAGGCAAAGTTAGATCAGGCACAAAAAGACTACAACAGTCTCAAACTGGCCAAGATGATTGAAATTTCCACCACTGACCTCGAAGTGGCCAAGAAACGGTTGTCAAAGCTGATAAGAGACGTTAACAAATGTATCACGCTACTGAACGAAAAGTAATCGGAGCGATGGCAGGAGACAATAGAGATAAACTACAGATAAGATTGCATGTTTACGATACCGACATGAGCGTCACGGTCATGCGGGAGGATGAGGAGTATTATCGTAAGGCAGCCAAGCTTATTACCAACACTGTTAATACTTACGCTTCTGTTTTCAAGGCAAAGAGAAGCGAGAAGGATATACTCTATATGGCATTGATAGACATAGCATTGCGTTACGAGAAAGAGTCGGCTCGCAATGACGTGGCACCATATAGTCAAATCATATCTCAATTAACTTCTGAAATTGAAGATGCGCTGAAGGAGTAGTTCACCCCTTCCATTATGCACGCTCACATAGTAGGAAGTTATTTCTTTCCATGCCGTTCTGATTTTTGGTGGAGATGTATGGTGCAACGTGCGGTAAACCGCAATTTGACACGCTTCATCCTTGCTTTTTTGTTTATGTAGCCAGTATCAATGGAAATTTAAACTTAAAAATAATGAGTATTATAATTGTTGCCATCGTTGCGCTGATTCTTGGCGGACTGGGTGGCTATGCGATTTTCCGTTACGTTGTCAAGGGAAAATATAATGAATTGGTAGCAGCCGCTGACAAAGAGGCTGAAGTTATTAAGGAAAAGAAATTGTTGGAGGTCAAGGAGAAATTCTTGAACAAGAAGTCTGAGTTGGAGAAGGAAGTTCAACTTCGCAACCAGAAAATCCAACAGACCGAAAACAAGCTCAAGCAAAGAGAAATTGGATTGACCCAGCGTCAGGAAGAACTTGGACGTAGAAAACAGGAGGTGGATAATCAGCAACAACGTATCGATAACGAAAAGAAATTGTTGCAAATCAAACAGGCTGAGCTTGACAAAATGCAACTACAAGAGCGCAACATGCTGGAAGAACTCTCCGGGCTGAGTGCAGAAGAGGCAAAAAGCAGATTGATAGAAAGCCTGAAAGACGAGGCCCGTACAGATGCAGCCGGCTACATCAATGAAATCATAGACGAAGCCAAGCTCAATGCCAATCAAGAGGCTAAGAAGATTGTCATACAGACCATCCAGCGCGTAGCCACAGAGACGGCCATTGAAAATTCTGTCAGCGTCTTCCACATTGACAACGACGAGGTGAAAGGCCGCATCATCGGACGCGAGGGACGCAACATCCGTGCCTTGGAAGCTGCAACGGGAGTAGAAATCGTTGTCGACGACACGCCCGAAGCTATCGTTATCTCTGCGTTCGATCCAGTGCGTCGAGAGGTTTGCCGTTTGGCACTTCACCAGCTCGTTGCCGATGGACGTATCCACCCCGCACGTATAGAAGAGGTGGTGGCAAAAGTAAAGAAGCAGCTTGATAACGAAATCATTGAAACGGGAAAGCGTACTGTGATAGATCTTGGCATTCATGGCCTGCACCCTGAATTGGTGCGTATCGTGGGCAAGATGAAATATCGTTCAAGCTATGGACAGAACCTCCTTCAGCATGCACGTGAAACCGCTAATCTCTGTGCGGTGATGGCATCAGAGTTGGGACTCAATCCCAAGAAGGCGAAGCGTGCAGGACTTTTGCACGATATTGGTAAGGTACCTGATGAGGAGAGTGAACTGCCACACGCATTGTATGGTGGCAAGCTGGCCGAAAAATATAAGGAGAAGCCGGATATCTGCAACGCCATCGCAGCCCACCATGATGAGGTAGAGATGCAAACCCTGCTGGCTCCCATCGTGCAAGTGTGTGATGCCATATCGGGTGCGCGCCCTGGTGCACGCCGCGAAATCGTGGAAGCATACATCAAACGACTGAATGACCTCGAGGCCATCGCCATGAGTTATCCTGGTGTAACCAAAACCTATGCCATTCAGGCTGGTCGCGAACTTCGCGTTATCGTTGGAGCCGACCAGATGGATGATGCCGAGTCGCTGAAGTTGTCAGATGATATTGCCACCAGGATACAAAACGAGATGACCTATCCCGGTCAAGTAAAAATCACTGTCATTCGCGAGACGCGCAGCGTGGCCTATGCTAAATAAGAAACGATAAGAATTAATATATATACTGTACGCGTAATTAAAAAAGGTGTGTCAAGATGTTGATGCACCTTTTTTTTGGCCTTGTCAATCAAAAAGCTACCGCTATCACTTATCGAGAATGCGCTGAATGGCTAAACCATCGAACCCATGTGCGGGTGACCATAGCGTGAAAGATGTTTGTAGCGCCTAATGGGTAGGGGCTATGTGGTGGCGTTCCGTACTGCAAACCGTTTGGTCAGTCACCGACTGCTTCACCTGTGGTGAATTCAACCCCATTGAGTTTGCCGTTCAATCTCATTGACTTTGCTACTCAAATGCATTGACTTTGGATACCAAACTCATAGACTTTAGACACCAAATCCATAGACTTTGGAAACCAAACCCATTGACTTTGAAAATCGATTGATAAATGGTTGCAAGTCAAAACAAAAGTTTTACTCGATACTTTTTACCGTAACTCCCTCAAAATGAGATATTAAGGACAAAATGTGGTTATTGGCTTTGGCTCGCTTAATGGTTATTTCCATTTCGACGTTGTAGTTAGCTCCTGCGCCAGATTTTTCAGGGTGAATCTCGTATGAGTTGATGGTTATCTTTTCTTGGTCAAGATGATTCAGGATGTCTTGGATGCGTGTCTTGTCAGAAGCGGTAAATGTGAGATTGATGTTTCGGTTGCCAAAACGTATCATCGTATAATTCAACGTTTCCAAGCAGGCAAGCACCATGACTGTTGAAGCCACAGCAATGACGTACATGCTTGCCCCACAGGCCAAACCGATGGCAGCCGTTGCCCATAAACCGGCGGCTGTTGTGAGTCCGCGGATGACCTGTTTTTGGAAAATAATGGTGCCGGCACCGATGAAACCAATGCCCGACACAACTTGTGACGCAATGCGCGAAGGGTCCAAAGATACATTTGGCTGTGTGGCAAGTATGTGCTCAAAACCGTACTGAGATACCACCATGAAGAGTGCACTACCCATACCTACGAGGAAGTGTGTGCGAAAACCTGCTTCTTTGGCTCTGTATTCGCGTTCTAAACCGATGATACCGCCTAAAAGGGCAGCTATCATTATGCGAAGAATCAAATTAATGTCCATATTATACCTTTATTCATGCGAAGATAAATAAAAATTCATAAAATAGCAAACTGGCATTAGAAAAAATAGCTACCTTTGTACCAGATTGTATGTTGATGCAGACAAGTCATCGATTTGAGTCGATCAAAAACAAACGTGAAGTTATGAAATCGTTGAAAGAATTGTATAAAATAGGTAGGGGACCCTCCAGCAGTCATACCATGGGACCTCAATTAGCTTCTAAGATATTCTTGGAGAAATATCCTCATGCTCATAGTTATGAAGCGACACTCTATGGCAGTTTGGCCGCTACGGGCAAAGGACACATGACCGACGTAGCTATCACCGACGTATTGGGCGTGAATCATAAGTTGGAAATAGTGTGGAAGCCCAAGATATTTCTTCCATTTCATCCCAACGGAATGGAGTTCAAGGCTTTTGATGAGCATCAGGAACTTTTGGGCAGCTGGGTGGTATATAGTGTCGGTGGCGGTGCCTTGTCTGAAGGAAAAGGCGATGCTGATTTGTTCAATACCCCGGACGTGTACGATCTGAACACCATGAGCGAAATCATGAAGTGGTGTGAAACCAATGGTCGAAGCTTTTGGGAATATGTAGACATGTGTGAAGACGATGACATCTGGGACTATCTCATGGAGTGCTGGAACGTGATGAAAGCGGCTGTGGAACGAGGCATCAATCGTGAAGGTGTCCTACCCGGTGGGCTGAATCTTCGCCGAAAAGCGCCCGGCTACTATGTGAAGGCAACGGGGTACAAGAGATCTTTGCAAACACGTGGACTTGTATATGCCTACGCATTGGCGGTGAGTGAAGAGAATGCTTCTGGTGGAACCATTGTCACAGCTCCCACCTGTGGTGCCTCTGGTGTGATGCCGGCGGTGTTGTATCATTTGGCCAAGGGACACGAATTCAGTGATATGCGCATCCTACATGCTATGGCTACGGCCGGACTGTTTGGTAACATCGTGAAGCACAATGCATCTATCTCAGGCGCTGACGTAGGCTGTCAGGGCGAGGTGGGCGTGGCTTGCGCCATGGTTTCGGCGGCAGCTTGCCAGCTGTTTGGTGGCAGCAACATGCAAATAGAGTATGCGGCCGAGATGGGACTTGAACACCATTTGGGTATGACTTGCGACCCGGTATGTGGTTTAGTCCAGATTCCGTGCATCGAACGCAATGCTTTTGCCGCAACTCGGGCATTGGATGCGAACTTATATGCCTCGTTTTCAGACGGCAAGCATCGTGTGTCATTTGATAAGGTAGTGAAAGTGATGAAGAGAACAGGGCACGATTTGCCTTCGCTTTATAAAGAAACCAGCGAAGGAGGTTTGGCCGCAGTGATATCTTAGTCACGCTTTTTAATGAGCGTGTCAGCGTTATCGTGAGCTTTGGAAGCCTTCCAGCAGTTGGTATTTCTTGCGCATCATCCTATTATAAATGTTGCGAAGCCAAAGCTTACTGGTGGCGATGAA
>CAMQBP010000087.1 GCA_946999025.1 uncultured Prevotella sp.
AGAGCATCTGCCTTACAAGCAGAGGGTCGGCGGTTCGAATCCGTCAACGCCCACACTGAGAGTCTTGTTGTTCTGAGTAATAACGAGGCTCTTTTTGATTAACCCACCTGTAGGACGTTATGGTATGTCGGACGTTTGTCATTTCTTCCAACTTCATCCCGTTGTCTTGACAATAAAACGTAAAAATGTACGTTATGCAGACGTGCAATACAAGAAAATCACGTTACTCTGTCTGCTGTTGTGGATGGTTGGGACGGCAAGGGCGCAATACGATGTGGCGTTCAGCCATTATTTTGACATGCAACCTTCGTTCAACCCCGCTGCAGTGGGCAAACAGAACAAACTCAACATCAATGCGGCTTACGCCATGAGCTTCGTCGGATTTAAAAACAACCCACGAACGATGTATGCTGCTGCTGATATGCCTTTTTATTTTCTCAAGGCATATCATGGGGGTGGCGTACAGCTGATGAACGATCAGATTGGTCTTTTTACCCATCAACGTTTGGCTTTGCAGTATGCCCTTCGCTTCAAATTGTTCGGAGGTCGACTTGCGGTTGGCGCGCAGGCAGGCTTGTTGAGTGAGGCGTTTGATGGCACCAGGCTCAATTTAGGTGATGCCAACGACCCTGCCTTCATCAATACAAAGGCCGAAGGTAATGCCTTCGATCTCGGTGCGGGCGTGTATTATTCGCACCGGTCATGGTATGTGGGCGTGTCGGCGTTGCATCTTACTTCACCACTCATTGAGTTTAATGAGAAAAATCAATTACAAATCGATCCTACATATTATTTAACAGGCGGATACAATATACACTTGAGAAATCCGTTTCTTACAATACAACCTTCTGTGTTGGTTCGCACAGACGGGGTAGCCTACCGTGGCGACCTTACAACCCGCCTGGTGTATCAGCATGAGAAGAAAATGATGTACGGGGGTGTAGCCTATAGTCCCACCAACTCTGTCACGTTCTTGGCAGGCGGTAGCTTTCATGGCATCGTGCTGGGTTATAGTTATGAGTTGTACACCTCGGCCATCAACCCGGGCAACGGCAGTCACGAACTGTTTGTTGGTTACCAGATGGATGTCAATCTGGCTAAGAAGGGAAGAAACAAACACAAAAGTGTAAGACTTCTATAATGACCATCTTGGAAAAATGAAATTCAGATATATGAAGAGAAACATGATATTCGGCTTGGCCGTGTTAGGCTTGATGATGCTGACAGGTTGCTTCGGCAGCAAGTCTGCTTCTTTGGGTAAAGGCGGCGAAGTAGTGGGTGTCGGCGGAAAGGCCTTCACCGAACCCACGCCATACGGAATGACACGGGTAAGCCGTGGCTATTTGAAGATGGGGCTTGAAAAGCAGGATAGCCTTTGGGGCAAACAGTTTTCGCAGAAAGATATCTCTGTAGACGGGTTCTGGATGGATGAAACAGAAGTGACAAACTCTGAATACAAACAGTTTGTCACCTGGGTTCGCGACAGCATCTTGCGTACCCGTTTGGCCGATCCAGCCTATGCGGGTGACGAAACTTATCTCATCACAGAGGACAAAAACGGTGACCCTGTTAAACCTCATCTGAATTGGAAAAAAGCACTTCCCCGTAAGATGAATGAGGATGAGCAACGCGCCTTAGAGAGTATGTATATCACCAACCCGGTGACGGGCGAGAAGTTGCTCGACTATCGGCAGCTCAACTATCGTTACGAGGTGTACGACTATACGACCGCTGCCTTGAGAAGAAACAGAATGTTGCCTCAAGAGCGTAATCTGAATACCGACCTGACCGTTAATCCTGAAGAAGTGGTGATGATTTCTAAGGACACTGCTTACGTAGATGACAACGGACAGATTGTGAGCGAAACCATCAACCGACCACGCTCGGGTCCATGGGATTTCCTCAATACTTATATAGTCAACGTATATCCAGACACCACCTGTTGGGTGAATGATTTCCAAAATTCGGACAACGAGACTTATCTCCGTAACTATTTCAGCAATCCGGCGTATAACGATTATCCTGTCGTGGGCGTTACTTGGGAGCAGGCCAACGCCTTCTGCGCGTGGCGAACCGATTATCTGTTAAAAGGATTGGGTGGCGAGGCTCGTTACATTCAACGATATCGTCTGCCAACAGAAGCAGAGTGGGAATATGCGGCTCGTGGCAAAGACGGCACGGAGTTCCCATGGGAAAATGAGGCAGTAGCCACGGGTGAGGGCTGTTTCTATGCCAATTTCAAGCCCGATCGTGGCAACTATACCAAGGACGGCAACCTCATTACCAGTAAGGTTGGCATCTACGGTGCTAACTCCAACGGCTTGTACGACATGGCGGGTAATGTGGCAGAATGGACGAGTACCATATATAATGAGGCCGGTGTCGATGCGATGAACGATTTGAATCCGCAGTTGGAGTATAAGGCGGCGTTGGAAGATCCGTACAAATTGAAGAAAAAAAGTGTACGCGGTGGATCGTGGAAAGACCCAGAATCGTACATCAGAAGCGCTTGGCGTACGTGGGAATATCAAAACCAACCTCGCTCGTACATCGGGTTCCGATGTGTTCGCAGCTTGGCAAACACAACCAGTACTAAACAGAAGAAAGGCAAAAGAAAATGAGTGGATACAGCAAATTCAACATGATTTATCGTCTGCAAAAGTGGATGGACAGTGTTCCAGGGCAGACGTTCTTGAACTATGCCTACAGTTGGGGTGCCTCATTGGTCATCCTGGGAGCTTTGTTCAAACTTACTCACTTGTCCGGTGGCAACCTCATGTTGTTCATAGGCATGGGCACTGAGGTATTCGTGTTCTTCCTCTCTGCTTTTGACCGTCCGTTTGACAAAACGGCTGACGGTCGTGATATCCCAACGCGAGTGACGGAAGAGTATTTGGAAACGGGGCAGGTGACGTATGACTATGAAACTGATTCAGCACAAGCAGTGAATACATCAAGGCCTGTTGCCTCAGCCCCACGTCAAGCTGTTGTTGGACATCCGTCTGCTGCAGAGCAGACTGTGGGGGAAGTATCTGCAGAGATTCCCTTGGGAAGTCAAGTTCAACAGGTTGAGAATGAACAACAATTGCAGACCTTGGCCGAGGCTCAAAACAACTATGTTGATGCGCTGAAACGACTGACGGAGACGTTAGGAAAGGTATCAGAGCAGAGTGTAAGACTGACTCGAGATAGTGAGGAAATGGAAAACTTGAATCGTACGTTGACCGGTATATCCAAAGTTTACGAAATGCAGTTGAAGGGTGCCAGTCAGCAGATAGGCACCATTGACCAAATCAATGACCAAACCCGGAAGATGGCACAACAGATTGAGCAACTCAACAAGATATATGCTCGCATGATTGAGGCCATGACCGTGAACATGCGCGCAGCCAATCCTGGGTTAGAGCCGTCACAAGAGTAAACAACTCATCAACTCACAGACTCATGAACTTATCAACTCAAGAACTCACCAACTTATAAACTCAAGAACTCATAAACTCACCAACTCAGAATGGCAATAAAGAAAAGACCGTTATCTCCGCGCCAAAAGATGATTAACCTCATGTATGTCGTCTTGATGGCAATGCTGGCTCTGAACGTTTCCACGGAAGTCTTAGAGGGATTCGCCGTGGTAGAGGAGAGCTTGAACCGTACAACGGACAACTCATCAAGGGAGAATGTGTCTATCTATCGTCAGCTCTCGGAGCAGTTCAAGTCAAATCCAGAGAAGGTACAAGCGTGGTTTGACAAGGCTACGACGGTGAAACGCATGAGTGACTCACTGTATGATTTTGCGCAACAGCTCAAGGAAAATATCGTCAAAGAGGCTGACGGTCCCGATGGAAACGTGTTCGACATCAAACACAAGGATGACCTTGAAGCCGCCTCGCACGTCATGTTGGCCCCCGGGACAGGCAAGGGAAAGCTGCTTTACGAACGAGTGAATCATTATCGGGAGCAAATTTTGAAGATGATAACCGATGAACACCAGCGCAAGACGATAGAGAGCAACCTCACAACGCAACTGTCCAAACGCGCCAAGGCCATGGGTAAGAATTGGCAGGAGTATATGTTTGAAAACATGCCTGTGTCTGCTGCCGTCACGATGTTGTCGAAATTGCAAAGTGATGTGCGCTATGCCGAGGGAGAAGTGCTTCACGCACTTGTGGCCAATGTCGACGTCAAGGACATTCGTGTCAACAAGTTAAGTGCCTTTGTCATCCCCGAGTCACGCACCGTTGTCAGTGGTGATCGGTTCTCTGCACAGATTGTCATGGCGGCAGTGGATACCACTCGCCAACCTGAAATATATATAGGTGGACGAAAAGTAAACTTACGAAACAACACATACCAGTTTACTGCTGGTGGTGTTGGCGAGCATTCGTTCAGTGGTTACATCACAATGCGCAATGGAAGCGGCGATGTGATACGGCGTGATTTCACGCAAAAGTATTCTGTTGTGGCGCCCAGCGCAACCGTGTCGGCTGACTTGATGAACGTGTTGTACGCTGGTTATGAGAATCCCATCAGCATCAGCATTCCCGGTGTGCCGTTAACATCTGTTTCAGCATCGATGACAGGTGGAGGATTTAGGTCAGTAGGAGCAGGGAAGTACATCGCTCGTCCAACGGCTGTTGGAAAAGATGTCACCATCCAAGTGTCGTCCAATTATAATGGTGTGTCACGACAGGTGGGCAAATTCGCGTTTCATGTACGCAAATTGCCTGATCCTATTGCATACATTGCCATGGGAACCGATCGGTTTAAGGGTGGTGGTTTAGCCAAAGCCTCCTTGATGGGAGCCACGGGTATCAACGCTGCCATTGACGATGGCTTATTGGATATCCAGTTCAAGGTAGTTGGTTTTGAAACTGTTTTCTTTGACAGCATGGGCAATGCCGTTCCGATGACTTCCGATGGGGCACGCTTCTCGGCTCGACAACGCAATGAATTCCGTAAGCTGTCTCGTAATCGTCGGTTCTATATATCACATGTCACGGCAGTAGGTCCTGATGGGTTAACACGTCGACTGCCTGCGTCTATGGAAATTATCGTCAAATAAATATGGGTGACATCACCTCGACAAGCTGCATAATCAGAAATAAAATGAAGAAGAAATTATTATTCATATCCCTGTTCTTGTGTGTCGTTCAGTTCGCCATCGCACAGCCACCGGCTCGAAGAGCGCAGCAACAACGCGCACAGCAGTCAAGTGCCAATACGATTAGTATGCGTGCACAGCTGTCATATCCTACTGAGGCAAAGATGGCTGAGGATGTGGTATGGCGGCGCGACATCTATCGTGAGCTCGACTTGACGCAAGATGCCAATGCGGGTTTGTACTATCCAGTGGAGCCTATGGGTACGCAGATGAACCTGTTTTGCTACATTTTCAAGCTGATGATGACAGGTAACATCCGTGCTTACGAATATCGGTTGGATGGTAATGAAACGTTCGAAGATTCTGCCAGGGTGAAACCTTTGGCGTTTTTGGACAACTATCATGTCTACTATGAGCGCACTGATCGTGGCATTCGGATTGATGATAGTGATATTCCTTCGCGTGAGGTGACCGCTTATTACATCAAGGAGAGTGCTTATTATGATCAAGCTACGGCAACTTTCCACACCAAAGTCTTGGCTTTATGTCCCATTATGAAACGGGTAGATGACTTTGGTGATGGTGCCACATCCTATCCCTTGTTCTGGGTGAAGTATGAAGATTTGGCTCCATTCTTGTCCAAGCAGACCATCATGACGAGCGATCTTAACAATGCCGCCGTGATGAGTGTGGATGATTATTTTACCAAGAACCAATATAAAGGAAAGATTTACAAGACCAACAACATGTTGGGACGAACGTTATCTCAAGAATATCCCACTGATTCGGCCATGGCGAACGCACAGAAGCGCATTGAGGCGGAAATAAAACTCTTTGAGAAAAACATGTGGGGAGACCAGGCTCGCAAGGACTCTTTGGACAGTATAGCCAAGCTCAATCCTAAAGATGTCAAGACGAAGCGTGTGAAACGTAATCGAAGAGCGGCCGGCAATAAGTCGACAGTCAAAAGCCGAAGAAGTCGTCGCACTTCCTCTTCGTCAAGCAATTCGCCTGCACGTGTAACCGTTAGGCGACAACGTCATTAAAAAAAATGATTTTTTTTACTTACTTAATAAATACACAAAGAAATGAAAAAAAGTATTATCTCACTCATCATGGTTATGGCCATGGTAACAGTTTTACCAGTTAGTGCACAAGTAAAGTTTGGTATCAAGGGAGGTATGAACCTCAGTCAGATGTCGTTAGACAAAGATGTTTTCAACACAACCAATCGTGCTGGCTTCTTCATTGGTCCAACTTTAAAAATGGGTTTGCCTGCTCCTGGCCTTGGTTTGGATCTGTCAGCATTGTACAACAGGCAAGAAGCTAAGGTTGAAGGCATCAACAACAAGTTCAATACCGTTCTGAAACAGCAACAACTGATAGTTCCTGTGAACGTAAAATATAGTATTGGCATGGGTAGTGCAGCCAATATTTTCGTATTTGCAGGTCCGCAGATTGCTTTCAATATAGGTGATAAGGTGAAGAAAATATCAGAGCTTAAAGATCAAGCAGCTGAATGGACAATGAAGTCATCTAACTTCAGTGTTAATGCTGGTCTTGGTTTGACCATCGCCACGCATTTCCAAGTTACAGCCAACTATAATGTTGGTGTCGGTAAGACGGGTGACATTACATGGAAAGGTGTGAAGGAAAGCGTAGAAAACCACAAGACACAGGCCAACTCTTGGCGTGTAGGTGTGGCCTATTTCTTCTAAGAAAACCATGCATCAGCATGGATTGCTGATGACGAATGATGCAAAAAGGGGAAGCTGCTGCTTGGCAACTTCCCCTTTTTCCTTCTTTCATTGTCGTTTTATTTCAACGATTCATCATCTCATACAATCTTGTCTATCACACTCTTCATGCGTTTCAATCCTTCAAGCATGAGGCTGCGAGGCATGGCAATGTTGATGCGGATGTAATCCTCGCCTGTGGTTTTACCGTACATGGTGCCACGATTCACAAAGACTTTCCCTTCTTTCAGCAATTTCTCGGTCAGTTCATTGCCAGTCATGCCCGTTGCCCGAACATTCACCCAGACAAGGTATGTACCTTCCAAGTCGATGACCTCGAGTTGGGGGAGGTTGTCCTTGAAGAATGTTTTCAGTGCCTGGTAGTTCTCCCAAAGATAGACATTGAGTTGATCAATCCAATCCTCACCCTCGTTGTAGGCTGCCTGCAGGGCGATGACGCCGAACGGATTGACGTCGCACACCTCATTGATGTTGATGGCGCGGTCAATCTTTTGACGGTCTTCTGCATTGCTGGTAATGATGTTAGCGATTTGCAAACCGGCAATATTGAATGATTTCGTGGGCGAATTGGTTGTGATGCAATTGTCCTGACACGCTTTGGAAACGGCGGCAAAGGGTGTGAACAGGTGACCTGGCATGACGAGTTCGCAATGAATTTCGTCGGCGATTACCTTCACGCCATGTTTGAGACAGATGTCGTTCATGCGGCTCAGCTCCTCTGGTGTCCACACCCTTCCGGCTGGGTTGTGCGGGTTGCAGAGCAAGAACACTTTTGTTTTCTCATCTGCTGCCTGTCTCTCAAAGTCGTCAAAGTCGATTTC